>JBOHWJ010000390.1:0-6722 GCA_050736495.1 Binataceae bacterium (SeqCode)
CGCTTACATGGCATCCTCGTACATTCATCGGTCAATGCGGCGGCGCCGCAGCTATGGGCGCGCGACGGCCTGCGGACCAAACCTATCCTTTGCGCCATCGTGCTTCGATCATATGAGACCGTCACATTTCGATTATGCGGCGCCGAGCGTTCCGCCTGCCCGGGCTACGCCGACATGACGCCTGGCGGACAGTCGGGAGCTGGTCGAATCTGCTCCTTCGCCATTCTCACTGGTACGAAAACGCCCGCATGCGGATGCGCGCGGGCTCTCGCTAGTCGCGGACCAGCTTCATCGATGTGCGTCTTGAAAAGAAAGAGGCAGGTAGCGGGGCGACTACCTGCCTCTGGGGGCGCGAGGCGCGGGACTATGCTTGTCCTCGCGTTGAGGTACGGTTAGCGTCGCACCTGGTCATGGGTCAGCCAGTTCGGTCCCGACACAAACGTGGCTTGCGCATTGCGCGCATGTTGAACCGCTTCATCGTAACG
Source organism: Binataceae bacterium (SeqCode) (assembly GCA_050736495.1). Classification (GTDB taxonomy): domain Bacteria; phylum Desulfobacterota; class Binatia; order Binatales; family Binataceae; genus JBOHWJ01. The sequence continues at coordinate 486 of JBOHWJ010000390.1, forward strand.
GCCAAATTCGAACGCCCGCTGCGCGGCCAGGAATTCGCTCTCCGCGGTTGGGCTGTTAACGGACGCGAGCCGTGCCTGATGGAGTTGCTGGCCGACTTCAAAAATCGCCGATTGGGCTTCCTTTTGAGTTGGTATCACTCTGGCGTCGATGGCCTCGACCTGGTTCTGCGGCGTGACGAAAGCTAAGGTCGGGACTGCGGTCCCACCGAAAAAGCAAACCGCGACGATTATAGCGGCTGCTTGCTTGAACAGTTTCATATACTAAGCCTCCTTCAAATTCTGAACTCCGTGCGGTGACTGCCAGCACCGCGTTCGACTGTCGCGACAATAACTAGAGCGAGGAACATGCCAACCGCGACCAACTAAGTCATAAAATCGCAACCGTCATTCGTCCAGGCCGAAAAACTTCGTAAAATTAAGGGCTTTGGAGGTTTTATGAAACTGCGTGACGGTCGTTTCGGGCGATCCTCCAGCCCTTCCTGTCGCATCATTTCGCGATCAATTTGGAAAATGAATTGCAGAATGCGAATAATCGGGTGATCAACGTTACAGCGCCAGCACCTCGAAGACCGATACAAAAAGGGCGGGAGCCGTTTGGCTCGCCGCCCTTTAGTCTCACCGATAACCGGCACTATGGTCAGCTATCGTGCCATCGCCTGGCGTTTTTCCCGCCGCTCATCGGCTCAGGAGTCGAAGTAGAGCGCGAACTCGTACGGATGTGGCCGCAGGCGCGACTGACTGACCTCGCGGCTCATCTTGTAGTCGATCCAGGTCTCGATGAGGTCTTCGGTGAAGACGTCGCCCTTGAGCAGGAACTCATGATCGCGTTTGACGTTTTCGAGCGCGTCCTCGAGCGAGGCCGGCATGTTCGGCACTTCGGCCAACTCCGCCGGCGTCAGCGCGTAAATATCCTTGTCGAGTGGCTGACCGGGATCGAGTCGGCGCTGGATACCGTCGAGTCCCGCCATCAGCATCGCCGAAAATGCGATGTACGGGTTGCAGGTCGGATCGGGGAAGCGCACCTCGATACGCTTGGCCTTGGGCGACGGGGAATACATTGGGATACGCACGGCGGCCGATCGGTTGCGACTCGAGTAGGCCAGATTGATCGGCGCTTCGAAGCCGGGCACCAGGCGCCGATACGAATTGGTGGTGGGATTGGTGAAAGCGGCAAGCGCGGGCGCGTGATGAATGATGCCCGCGATATAGTGCAACGCCAATTCCGACATCCCGGCATAACCGGAACCCGCGAACAGCGGCGTCTCGCCTTTCCAGATGCTCTGATGGGTGTGCATGCCGGAGCCGTTATCGCCAAAAATCGGCTTGGGCATGAACGTGACGGTCATGCCATGGCGATGCGCGACGTTTTTGCAAATGTACTTGTACCAGGTGAGCCAGTCCGCCATCCGCACCAGCGACTGAAAGCGCATGTCGATCTCGGCTTGGCCGGCGGTGGCGACTTCGTGGTGCTGCTTCTCGACGCGGATTCCGACCCGCTCCATTTCGAGCACCATCTCGCTGCGTACATCCTGCAGGCTGTCGTTGGGCGGAACCGGGAAATAACCTTCCTTGTAGCGCGGCTTGTAGCCAAGGTTCTGGCCATCCTTGCCGCTGTTCCACGCGCCCTCATTCGACTCGATGTAGTAGTAGCTGGAATGCTGGTTGGTGTCGTAGCGGATGCCGTTGAAAATGAAGAACTCAGGCTCGGGACCGAAATAGGCGGTGTCTCCGATACCAGTCGACTTCAGATAGGCTTCAGCCTTGCGCGCGATATTGCGCGGGTCACGCGTATAGTCGGCGCGCGTAATCGGGTCCGAGATGTTGCAAATGATCGTGACAGTCGGGTCCTTGGTGAACGGATCCATCACGGCGGTATCAGGGTCGGGGATCACGAGCATGTCGCTGGCGTCGATCGCCTTCCATCCGCGAATCGACGAGCCGTCGAAACCGAGACCCTCGTCGAATGGTGATTCGTCGCGGAACTCGCTGATGGGCGCGGTGAAATGCTGCCATTGGCCGAGCAGATCGATGAACTTCAAGTCGACCATGGTGGCGCCCTTGTCCTTGATCATCTGCAGAACTTCTTTGGGAGTCATCTGACTCGTAATCCTCCTCGCCGTTTCAGTGCGCCCTACGCACCTGGTTCACTCTTGTGATTTTCTGGCTTGTGATTTTCTGGCACCCCGACAGCATCGGAGCCCTTAAGGCACACGCGCAAGCTCGGTACCGAGTGGAAGCGGCCCCAGATCACGACAACATTGTTAATTGTCACGAACACAAGCCCAACGCAACGCTCGCGAAACCAGCACCTGCTGCACATTGCGCGAGCATTCATCCGTCCGCCCCGGCCACGTCTGCGACGCGCCGTATCATGCGAAACTCGTTACCGGTGGTCCGTTTACTCAACTCTACTGGTCCGGACCATTCCGCGCTCATCAAATCCAAATCATGAACACTGCAAAGTAAATGCCGAGCAGCAACAGGCCGATCGGCACCGCCGTCCGCGCCCATTGAGCGCTGCCGATTTTGAGAATGCCCGCGCTCACGATGTTCGGGATATTGCCCTGGATCAACATACCACCCGAAATCAACAGCGACATCAGCGCCTCGGTCGCCCGCGCACGATCCATGTCATGAACCTCGAGCGCGACCAACGTTGCATTGTCGAGCGCCGCCGACAAGGTGTTGACCCAGTAAAGCTGCGCGCGTCCGAGCATCGCCACGTAGTGTTCGGCCAATGGCGCATAGGCGTCGCTGATCAGCACCAGTCCCGCAATGAAAACAAAAACCTTGACGCCCTGCCATAGTGCCGCGCGTGTGCCTTCGTGAACTAAGCCGATAGCGGCGGCATCGTATTCGCCGCGCGCGAAAAAACCGGCCAGCGCGCTCATCGCGGCCACTCCCGGTATTACATACGGCGCCAGCATGCCGAAGAGGTCAAAAAAGTTGAGATCGAGTGCGCCCGCAACCAGCGTTGCCAGCGGCTCGCCGACTGGAGTCAGCGCCGCGCCGAGGCCAATTGCAAAACATCCGGCAATAGCGACGCGCACACGCGTGGCGCCGTCGAGCCTCAGCAGGCCCACCGTCTCGACCAGCACCAAAGCGGCCACGATCGCTGTAATCAGGCTCGAGAGTAACGCGATTATAAAGATTGTAATCCCGGTCAGAATCGACCGGCTGACGTGCCCGCGCAGCCGCGCGAACGCGCGGTCGAAGGCGCGACGGCCGCGCCCAAAGGCGATACCCGCCACGGCTACGACCACGCTGATTAGAATGGGCGTGGTTGCGGCCTCGGCCGCCAGGTGCCATTCCCAGCGATCGCCGAGCGTGGCCGCGACCAGCCCGAGCACAAAACAGTAGGCTTCGAGATTGCGCTCCAGCGGCGCCAGGATAATCGGTCCGCCCAGCAGCAGCAGCAGGATCACGATCGCTTCAGGCGCGTTCATCTTGATGCAAGGCTTGGAAACGTGATTCGTACCTGCGTAATAATGGGGCGAGCCGTTCAACTTAATGCGTGAGCGGGCGACACACAATGAAGCCGGGGAGAGACTAGATGGATTTTGAATTGACTGACGCTCAACAGGAAATCGTCCGCGGTGTGCAGGCGCTATGCCAGCGTTTTCAGGACGACTACTGGCGCGACAAGGATGCCCGGCACGAATTCCCTCACGAGTTTTACAAGGCGGTGGCCGAGGCCGGCTTCCTCGGCATCGCCATCCCGGAGGAATACGGCGGCAGCGGACTCGGCATCACCGAGGCCGCGCTGGTAATGCGCGAGGTCGCATATGCCGGTGCGATGAACGCCGCCAGCTCGATCCATCTCTCGATTTTCGGGCTGACGCCGCTGGTGGTGCACGGCACCGAGGAAATCAAGCGCCGCTATCTGCCGCGCGTCATCAGCGGCGAGTTGCATGTCGCCTTCGCCGTGACCGAACCCGACGCCGGCAACGACATCACGCATATCAAGACCTTCGCGCGCCGCGAGGGCGATAACTACATCATCAACGGACGCAAGGTCTTCACCACCAAGGCGCAGGAGGCGCATAAGATGCTCCTGCTCACGCGCACGACGCCGCTCGATCAGGTCACGAAAAAGACCGACGGCATGACGTTGTTTTTCGCCGATCTCGATCGCGACGCCATCGAAGTGCGTGAGCTGCTGAAGCTCGGCCGCCATGCGGTCGACACCAACATGCTGTTCATCGACAACCTCAAGGTCTCGGCCGCTGACGTTGTCGGCCAGGAGGGCCGCGGCTTTCACACCCTGCTCGACGGGCTCAATCCTGAGCGCATATTGATTGCAGCCGAGGCGATTGGAATCGGCCGTGCGGCGGTCGACCGGGCGGTGCGCTATGCGAAGGAACGGATTGTCTTCGGGCGGCCAATCGGCCAAAACCAGGCCATCGCCCATCCGCTGGCGGACGCCTATTCCAAGCTCGAAGTCGCCGAGTTGATGATGATGAAGGCGGCGTGGCTGTTCGACCATCGCCATCCTTGCGGCCCCGAAGCCAATATCGCAAAGCTGCGCGGCGCCGACGCCGGGATGGAGGCCTGCGACCGCGCGGTGCAGACGCTGGGCGGCTATGGCTACATGCGGGAGTACGACGTCGAGCGTTATTTCCGCGAATGCCGCATGCTGAAGATAGCGCCGGTCTCGCAGGAGATGGTGCTCAACACGATAAGCGAGCATGTGCTGCATCTGCCGCGCTCGTACTGACCGAGCCAGGATTCAATGCGCAAGAGTACGTGGATAATTCTCGCCATTGGAGTGGTGTTCGTGGGCTTTGTGTTCTACTCGCTCACCCACGTTGAACCGGTCCGGGTGCTGCAGAGCCATCTCGAACACGAGGGCGGCAAGGTCTTCGTCGAAGGCAAGGTCAAGAATACCGGCAGCCGTACAAGCGCGGTCGATCTGGAAGTCCACTACTACGACCGCAATGGGCGGCCGCTCGGCCAGGACGTACTCAAACTGAGCGGCCTCGGTGCGGGTTCGGTCAAGGCGTTCAAGAGTCCGCCGCATGATTTGAGCGGCGTGTCAGATTTCTCGCTGTACCTGAACAACGGGCGCAATCCGTACGGCGACTGACGCGGAGGCAACGGCGCCGCCGCAATTGACCGGCGCCAGCGCGCTCGCCATTGTGGAAGCGAGGGTCGCAAAAGCCATTTGCCGCGGGGGTTTACGACTGCGCGTGACTTTTTTTCGGCTGGAGCGGCGCGCTGCCGCTCCGAGGCGCGCATGGAACAACGATTTCGGCGGACCTCGTATCGTGGAGCGCAGACGCGCTAAAGCCGCTAAACTCTTCATTACGCGAAGTTCTCCGGTTGTGAACGGAAGGTCAACAGAGCGGCATCACCGAGCCGCGCGAGTAATTGAAAATCAAGCCGCTATACATCGCGGCCCGCAGACGCTAGATTGCCGCGCGGGACAAGCCTACGAACAGTGCATTTATGCGTCAGGGTGATTGGCCGGAATCGGGACCCGGCCGGAACAAACCCGCGGCCATGGCTCATGGATGTTACCGTGGTTGCAGCGCGAAAAAGGACTGGAGCCCGCCTTCACCCGAAGACGGCCGGTCCGGGATAAGGGGGAATCTGCGATGGCAAGGAGGAAAGAACGCACCTTCGGCCACGTCATTCGCGAACGGCGCCGTCAACTCGATCTGACCCAACAGGAGGTCGCGCGCCAAATCAAAACCTCGACTCCCTATGTTGGGCATCTCGAATCCGGCAAACGTCATCCGTCCGACAAGGTGCTGAGCCGCGTGGCGGAGGCGTTGGGGCTCGATCAGCGCGAACTGTTTTTTCTCGCCAATCCCAGGGCAGTGGAGCTGTTGAGGCCCAGCAACGGCAAGAAAAAATCCGCATGGGAGGAATTCCGCAAGGACGAACGCGTCCGTCGCGCCTACAACATTACTCCCGCCGAAATGGGGATGCTGTCGCAAGTGGCGTTGATGGGTGAGATAATCTCGACGCGCGACTTCATTTACATTCTCAACACGGTCCGGCACGCGCTCGGCCATTGAACCGCCGCGCCGCCCCGCTCAAATCAATCGCCGCAATATGCGGCACTCAATGCCGGTGGGATAGCCTCCACGTGGGTATCCGCGTCAACGCATGCGCAAACCCTGTGCGAGTAGTTTCGCGCGGTGCCGGCGACGCCTGGGCTCCTGACGTTACGTGAATAGAACGCTGCCGCCGTTTGCCTTTTTCGATGGCCAAAATCGCGCTGGTGCGGCT
>JBOHWJ010000391.1:0-13505 GCA_050736495.1 Binataceae bacterium (SeqCode)
GCTCCCGTCGGCCGTCAGGCGGCGACCGTTGCCGCCGCCACGCCACCCGCATCCACGCGCACCCCGTTGCGCGGGATGCGCAAGACTATCGCCGCGCGTATGCATCAGAGCCTGCGCGAAAGCGCCCAGCTCACCATCAGCACAGAGGCCGACGTCACTGCCGCGGTTGAGTTTCGCTCCCGAATGGGCCGCGACGCCAATTTCACCTACACCGACATGCTCATCCATGCGGCGGCGCGGGCCTTGCGGCGCCATCCGCGGATGAACTCACACCTGGCCGACGACGCTATCCTGACGCGCGCCGACGTGAACGTTGGAATGGCGGTGGCGTTGGAGGAGGGCCTGATCGTACCGGTGATACGCACGGCCGACCACATGAGCCTGCGTGAAATCGGCGCCGCGGCCAGAGATCTCGGCGAGCGCGCACGCGGCGGACATCTGAAGCTGGAGGACGTGAGCGACGGCACCTTTACCGTGACCAATCTCGGCACCTGGGGTGTCGATGCCTTTACGCCGATTCTCAATCTGGGTGAGACCGGCATTCTCGGTGTCGGCCGAATCGTGGAAAAGCCGGCGGTCTATCACGGTGAAATCGCACGGCGCTCGATGCTCGTGCTGAGTCTCACCTTTGACCATCGCGTGGTAGACGGCGCGCCGGCGGCGGCTTTTCTCCAGACCGTGATTGAGATTTTCAACTACGGCGAGCGCTGACCGTGGGGCGCTTGGTTGCGAGTGAAAACCAGACCCATCCGAAATTCGATTAAAGCGGGCGCCATCCTTGCGGTTGTCGTGACCGCAATGACGTTGATGGCCGTGCGCGCCGACGCGCTGACTGCCGAGGCTGAGGCCCGCAGTCACGCGCTCTTTACCAAGACCTCGCCACCCAAGGCCATCGATTACGGCAAGCTTGCCCAGGAGGCGGCGCAGCTTCTCACCGAGTACATCCAGATAAACACCACCGATCCGCCCGGCGACGAATTGCCCGCAGCCAACCTGCTCAAGGAAAAATTCCTCGCCGCCGGCATTCCGGCCACCGTATGGCAGCCGCAGAACGGGCGCGGAATTGTCGCCGCGCGCCTCCACGGCATCGGCCATCACACCAAGGCGATCGTGCTTTTGAGTCACATGGATGTGGTACCGGCCAATCCTAAGGAATGGTCGGTGCCACCGTTCTCGGGCCAGGTCAAGGACGGCTATCTCTGGGGCCGCGGCGCGCTGGATGACAAGGGTCCGGGCGTGATCGAGCTGATGGCGATGCTCGCGATCAAGCGCTCCGGGATACTGCTGGACCGCGATATCCTGTTTGTCGCGACCGGCGACGAAGAAGTGGGAGGCAAGAACGGCGCTGGCTGGTTCGTCGACCATGAAGCCGATGTTTTCGCCGATGCCGGCTATCTGCTCAACGAGGGCGGCGGAATCCTGGCTCGTCCCAACGGCCGCAAGTATTACGCCGTTTCGGTGAGCGAGAAGACGCCCTTGTGGCTGCGCCTGACCGCACGCGGCAAGGCCGGTCATGCGGCGGTGCCGCCCGACGAGACCGCGGTGACTCATCTCGTGCATGCGCTCGAGAGGGTTATCGCCTACCGCGCTCCAATTCGGCTGCTCAACTCGGTGCGCGATTATTACAAGGCGATGGCGCAGCTAGACGGCGGCCCGCGCCAGTTGCTCAATCTGCGCAGTTCGTTGCGCGATCCCGCTTTCGTCAAGCAGTTCCTCGCGGTGCCGCGCAACAACGCGCTACTGCGCGCGACCTGTACGCCCACGGTGCTGTCGGGAAGCGAAAAAACCAATATGATTCCGGCCGACGCATACGCTGAGCTGGATTGCCGCCTGTTGCCTGGCACCGATCCCGACGACGTTATTGCCGCGCTCACCAAAACCATCGACGACGACGACATCAAAACTAATGTGCTGCTCAACTTTCCCGCAGTTTCATCGCCGGGCAAGTCGCGGCTAATGACGGCGATCGATGAATTGGCCAAACGCGAAAAAGCGATGGTGGTGCCGACCATGATTGCCGGCTTTACCGACAGCCATTATTTCCGCCGCAAGGGCCTTATCGCCTACGGCTTCATCCCGATCGAATTGACCCCGGTCGAGGAGCGCACGATCCACGGCGTCAACGAACGCATCCAGGTGAAGCAGCTTGGCGCGGGCATTCACCGGATGGTTGAATTGCTCGAACTGGCCGGCGGGCGCGATTAGGGTGTTCGGAAACGTCCGGCTATAATCGTGCTTGCGGATGCCTTTTCGATTCCTGCACGAAACCTGGAGTCTTGCCAATCGCCCTCCGATTCTGGTGAGACGCGCGAGCGGACGGACGAACTGTATTTCAACCGCCCGCGAGGTGAGTTGCGATGTTGCACGCTGGAGCCGGCTATTCGACCACGTTGAATCCGCGCACGGCCGCGATCGAGGCGACCACCAACGCGCTCAAGCAGGCGGGACTCAGGGTCGCCGACGCGGTTTTGTGCTTTGCGAGCAGCGCCCACGGCGCCGCCTATCCGCTTCTGCTGCGCACGGTGGCGGAAACCGCCGGCACCCGCGAGATCGCCGGATGCGGCAGTATCGGGGTGATAGCGGGCGGCCATGAGATCGAATCGGGTCCGTCGGTCGCGGTGCTGGTAATCAGCGGCGCATCGATTAAGGGTTCGCGGCTGTTCGTGCCTTCGATTCGCGGACGCGGGCGCGAAGTCGCCGCGGAAATTGCCGCCTTGGTACGTCCGAAGCTCGGCGCGAGCAACCTGCTGTGCCTTTTTCCTGACACTTATAATCTCGAACCTGACCCTCTGCTCGCGGGTCTGGCGCGCGAACTTCCCGGCGTAACCGTGGTCGGCGGCGGTGCGACCGAAGACGGTTCGGTGGGGGAAACCTTCCAGTTTTGCGGCGACGTCGTTAGTTCCAATGCGGTTGCGGGGATGCTTCTGGCGGGTGACTTCGACATTAACACCGGCGCGGCGCTCGCATGCGCACCGCTCGGTGGCGCCCATCAGATTACCGCGCTGCGTGACAATATAATCCTGGAGCTCGACGGGCGGCGCGCTTTCGACGTCTTTGCCGAAGCGGCCGGTCCTTTGGCCAACGACCTGCAACGCGCGGTCGCCTTCGTCTTCGTCGGTATCCCGGTGGAGGAGGGCGCGCGGAAAATCGAACGCGGCAGCTTCTTCGTGCGCAACATCATGGGTGTGAGCTCCGATCACGGCGCGATTGCGGTCGCCTATCGTCCAAAGCTGGGCGACACCATCGGTTTCGTTCTGCGCAACGGCGAACGCTCGCGCGACGAACTCAAGGCGACACTCGCGGCGATGCAAGACCGCGTCCGCAACCCGCCCGCCTTCGGACTCTACTTCGACTGCGTTTCGCGCGGCTCCGGCCTCTACGACATCCCCGGTCACGATTCCGCTTATATTGGGCAGTTCCTCGGCCAAGTACCGATCGCCGGCTTCTTCACCGGCTTTGAGATCGGTCCGCTGGGTAGCGGCACCGGCCTGCTGCAATACTGCGGCGTGCTCGCGCTGGTCTCCGAAAAATCCCCCTGACGCAAGGCCCGAAGGAGCTCCGCCGCGCGCTGTGCGACCAAGGCGCGGCGCATCCGCTCTTACATGAAATGCGGCAGAATTTCTTTGCCGTACATATCGATTTGCGACAGAACTTCCCCGGGCGGACATGCCGGGCGGAGCACGAACTTGACGCATCCAGCCTCGACGAAGCGTTGAATTTTTTCGACGCACTCCCGCGGTGTTCCGACGACGGAACGTTCCATGATTTGTTCGGGCGACATCGGGACACCGCTGATGTACGGGGCGATCGTCCGCGCGGTGGCGTGCGCATCCCTGCTCACGTGGGTCAGCAGCAATACGCCCGACTCCCGTGGATTTATCGTGCGGCCTTGCTGCTCGCCGAATGCCATCAACTTGGCCATGTCGCGCTTGAATTCGTCGGGGCTGGTAAGCGCCGGAAACCAGCCGTCGCCGAGGCGCACGACCCGTTTCAGAATCGCGTCGCTCTTGCCGCCGATCCAGATGTCGAGCGGTCCTTTGCGCGGCTTGGGCTCAATCGTCACGTTCTCGAAATTGTAGAACTGACCATGATGAGTAACGTTGGATTCGGTCCATAACCTGCGCAGTATGGTGATGCCTTCGTCCAGCCGCTTACCGCGCTCCTGGGGCGGTATGCCCGAGGCTTCGAGATCGCGCACATCCGAACCGCTGCCGACCGCCATGATCATGCGTCCGCCTGAAATGTAGTCCAGCGTCGCATAGGTCTTGGCCACCTGCACCGGATTACGCGCGGGCAAGGTCAGAACGCTCGGGCCCATTTTGAGCCGCCTGGTGCGGCCCGCGATCATGGCGAACAGGCAGGTGATATCGAGCGTCGGATTGCGCGTGACGATATGGTCGGAAAGCCAAAGTGAATCGAGTCCTGCGGCTTCCGCGTTCTCCGCGTAGCTGCACAGCAACTCCGGTTCCGGCAGACCGTATCGCCACAGCCCAAAGCCGATACCGATTTTGACGTCACTCATCGCGGTCACCTCCGATATGCGGCGCGGCACCTCGTTTGCGGAAGCGAGTCACGATGCCCTGAGTTTGCGGCCGATGAGCGCGGCGGTGCGCTGAATGAAATGCATACGGCCATCGCTGAAGAACGGCATAATTCCGCTAAGATCGTTGCGCATGTCGTCTTCGAGCAGGCGGCGTACCTCGCGCGCGTCGTCGGCGCCGGTTTGCGCGCGCGCCATCCAGTCCTCGACCGCCGGTGTAAGCCGATCGGAATGGAGTCGGTCGACTTCGATGCCGCGGGCCGCCATCATGCGGATCAGTTCGCTCAGCGCGAGGGCGCGTCTATGCGAATGGTCGCGCAAGCGCTCGACCTGATTCCAGTAATCGGCGCGCGCTCGCATCTCACTGGCAAACATGTCCTCGACTGCGACCGTTCCGCCGGCACGGCATACGCGGCACATTTGCGCGAGAATCGCCGCTGGATCTTCGAAATGATGGAACGCGAAACGGCATACTACGATATCGAACTCCCCCTCGTTGAAAGGCAGGTTTTCCGCGTCGTCGACCAGGAAACGCACGTTTTCGATTCCGCGCTCGCGCCGGATGCGCTCGGCGATCGCGATGGGCGCCGGCGTAAGGTCGAGTCCGACCACCTCATGGCATCGCGCCGCCAGCGCCATGGCGACGTAACCCGGGCCAGTCGCGACTTCGAGTGCGCGCGCGCCAGGCAGCGGATTGATCGCGGCAACCAGCCGCGCCAGGCGCTCGGCGTCGGTAATCGCGGGAGCCGCCGCATAAGCGTCGGCCTGACGCGTGAACTCCGCGCGGATGACGTCCTTGTGATGGGACGGGTTTGCCCGGGTTTGTGATGGCATCAGGCGCAACTCCTCTCACGCTCGTATATTCGCTTATCGCGGGTTCATCAACCACGCGTATTTCCAGGCGTGTTGCACCTTCACGAAAGACCGTTTCCCGCGCACTCGCCGTGTTGACGCGGAGCGCGCCACGATTGGTTTTCCGCTTGGTAATGTGCCGGCGAGCTTTACGCAACGGACGCAGTGCCGCGTGAGGTCTCTAGGGGTAGCGGCGTCCCAGCCGCGTCATCAGCGCGCGGCGCATCACGCCCGCCGGTGCGGCAACGTGATTGAAGAGTCTGAAGGCGAGTTCGCCCTGGTTGATCAACATCCCAGCGCCGTCGGCGGTGCGGCGGCCGAGCGCGGCCGCAGGCTTGATAAACGGCGTCTGTTCGGCCGCGTAAACGAGATCGTAAAAAAAACAATCGGCCGGCGTCGCCTCATATGCAAGCGCCGCGAAGCCGCCGGTCTTGAGGCCCATCGGCGTGGCGTTGAGCACCAGCGCGGCGGCGGAGAGCAGCGCCGGATCCAGCAGGGCGTTGAGTCCCCGCGCCTCGATAATGTGCCCGCTGGCGGCTGTTTGATGCGCGCTCACGTAATTGGCGAAGCGGCGAGCGAGGCCGCTGGCGCGCGAGACGGTGCGGTTGCACACAACGACGCGCCGCGCGCCGAGGCGGATGCAGGCGAGCAAAACCGCGGCGGCGGCGCCGCCCGCACCGATCACCACCGCGAGCTTGCCGGCCAGTACGACTTCAACTTCGCGCAGGTCCGCTTCGAGGCCGCGCGCGTCGGTGTTGTCGCCGTGAAGACCGTCGGGGCGGTTTATGATGCAATTGATCGCGCCCAGCGCGCGCGCCTCGTTGCTCACCGCCGCCATCATGCGGACCGCGCGTTCCTTGTGCGGTACGGTCAGATTGACGCCAAGGATGCCGAGCGCCCCGATAGCGCGAATCGCCGCGCGCAGATTTTCAGGCGTGACATGGAAGGGAACGTACGCCCGCTCCATCGAAAGCGCCGCGTATGCCGCGTTATGCATCGCGGGCGACTGCGAATGCTCGACCGGATCGCCGAAGATCGCGGTAAGGCGTGTATGTCCGCTGAGTGCGGGCGCGCGATCCGCGGTTTCCATCTCATTTCCCAAGGCGTGCCGCGCGGATCTCTTCAGCCGCATAAAGGAAGCGATACGCGAGCCCGGCACCTTTGAACGCGTCGGCCGCGCCCTCGCCGCGCTCGACCAAGGCAAACGCCGCGGTGACGTTGGCGCCCGCCTCGCGGATCGCGGCGACGGCCTGCAGGCTCGAACCGCCGGTGGTTATCGTGTCGTCGATTACGCCGGTTTCACGCTCCTTCCTGAATGCACCTTCGATCTGCTGCTGAAGGCCGTGCGCCTTGGTTTCCTTACGAACGAAAAAACCAACCAGGTCGGCCTGCTGGCGATGGGCGGCGGCGATGATCGCGTCGGTCACCGGCAGTGCTCCCGCCGCCATCCCACCGATTTGTCCGACGCCCGCCGCGATCACCAGTTCCAGCATCAATTCGCCCGCGAGGTAGGCGCCGCGTGGAAGGTAGAGCGTGCGTTTGCAATCGATGTAGTAGTTGGAGGCGCGGCCCGAAGCCAGCGTGAGCTCGCGCTCGAAGTAGGATTCGCGCGCGAGCAGCGCAAGCAGTTCAGCACGGTCGTGAGTGCGATGGTGGGCATCCATAATCGTCGCGATCTTACTCGACACGGGCCTCCGTACAAGAGTATCGCACCAGCGCCGCGCGGCGATGGTATGCGGCCGCTGAAGTCCTCGCCGGTCCGATTCGTGATGAGAAAGGCCGCGCGAGAATGGCGCCGCCATGCTATTATCGCGCGCAATGTTCTTCGGTCCGTTCCTGATTCTCTACGCGCTGGTCTTTTTTGCCGTCCTGGCCGGCCTATTCGTGCTGATCGAGATTGGCGTGATCCATTACGCCTTTCAGATGATCGGTCTGCCGCCGGACCTCGCTTTTCTCGCGCTGGCGGCCAGCCTCATCGGCGCTTACATCAATATACCGCTTATAAAAATCGAGGGCGGCGCGACCCATACGACGGAACTCGTCAACAACTACGGCGTGCGTTATCGCGTCCCGGTTCGCTATACCGGCGGGACCATGCTGGCGGTAAACGTCGGCGGCGCGGTGGTGCCGGTATTGATTTCGCTCTACGTGCTGGTGCGTCAGCCCGGTACGGTGATCCCGGCGATAATCGGCGTTGCCATCGTCGCCTTGCTGGTCCATCGATGGGCGCGGCCGGTGCCGGGGATGGGAATTGCGACACCGATGTTCATCCCGCCGATCGTGGCGGCAATATGCGCCTGGGTGCTCGCGGGAATATTTGGCGCGCATCATATCGATGGAATCGCCTACGTCAGCGGCGTGCTCGGCACGCTTATCGGCGCCGATATCGCCAATATCAACAAGCTCGGTGACTTGGGCGCGCCGGTGGCGTCGATCGGTGGCGCGGGCACCTTCGACGGCGTGTTTCTGACGGGGATCGTGGCGGTATTGCTCGCGTAGAGCCACAAGCGCGAGCTTATTGGCCCGAAGCGGCGGCGCGCTGATGTGCTCGCGCCATCGCGTGGCCGTGACCTGCGACCCTATATAGTACGGCGAGAGCGATAGCGCGTCGTGCCGCCACCCCGCCGGTAAAGCTCCGCACTCCGTACGTATCGTTTACGCGGGCTTGAACTTCACCAGCGTATGATCCGGCGTCACGTCGTCGAAGACGACGGTGACCGGCATCCCGACCTTCACGCTCTCGGGCGGCGCCACGACATTGGTCGTCATCCGCGCGCCCTCGTCGAGTTCAACGATTGCAAGCACGTAAGGCGCATCCGCGAACGAGCGGGTCGAGGCGCGCCGCACCACCGTGTAGCTGTAGACCTTGCCGCGTCCGCTGACACGTTCCCAACTGAGCTGGTCGGAAAAACATTGCGGGCAGCGCTCGCGCGGATAAAAAACCAACGCACGGCATCCGCCGCAGCGCTGCAAGGTCAATTCATGCCGTTTGGCCGCTTCCCAGAAAGGGCGGCTGGTCGGCGAGGGCTTGGGCAATGGCTTGATGTACTCGCTCATGACCGCCGCTCCAGGACGAGGCTTACCTGCTCGCTCATGATGCCGCCGTTGCCGTTGACATAGGCGAGCTTGGCGTCTTTGACCTGGCGTGCTCCGCCACGTCCCATCAACTGGCGCACCGCTTCGGTGACATGGCTCATGCCGCCACCCAATCCGGGCTGGCCGAAGGAGAGTTGGCCGCCGTGAGTGTTGCACGGAAAATCACCGGCGTAGCTCAAGTCATGTTCCATCGCGAACGGGCCGCCTTGACCCTTTTTGCAGAAACCGGCGTCCTCGATCGTCACCAGCACCGTGATGGTGTAGCAATCGTAAGGGCAGACCAGGTCGATATCCTTGCGGTCGATTCCCGCCATCTTGAACGCTGTATCGGCCGCCGGCTTAATCGGCGAATCGGTCAGCGAAGGCGCGTAGGTTATCGACGCATGATTCGAGTATTCGCCCGCGCCGAGCAGCCATGCGGGTGGGTGCTTTGCGCGCTTGGTGACTTCAGGCGACGCCACCACCAAGGCCGCGCCGCCACTGCATGGGCTGACGATTTCGTAGATATGCAGCGGGTCGACGATCATGCGCGAATTGAGCACGTCCTGAATCGTGAGCGGCTTATCGTTGAAAGTCGCGAGCGGATTCTTGAGGGCGTTCGTACGCTGGTCGACCGCTATTTTCGCCATCTGCTCGGGCTTGGTGCCGTACTCGAACATATGGCGATTGGCGATCATCGCGTAGCCGCAATTGGCGCCGATATTACCGTAAGGCGCCTCGAATTCGCGTTGCACCGAAACTACCGGCACGCGCTGGTCGCCCATACGGTTAAGATCCGCGACAATACACAGCACCGTGCTGCATAGTCCGGCGTCGATAGCCGCGGCGGCGCGCCATACCATCCCGGCCGGACTCGCGCCGCCGATATCGACCTGGTTCAGCATGCGCGGGTTGATGCCCAGCACTTCGGCGGCGCTCGCCGGATAAAGCATCCCGGGGTCCGCGAACGGCATTCCGACCAAGAAGCCGTCGATGTCGTTTTTTTCGAGCCCCGCGTCCGCGATCGCCTCGGCGGCAACCTGTGTCATCAGCTTGAGCGGAGTAACCCCGGGCGGCGCATCCTTAGTGGGTTTGAGTTCGCCGATTCCGATAACGGCGGCCTTTCCCTTAAGACTCATCGTGCTTATGCTCCCTCGACGGCTTTGTAAACGTGAGCAGTACCACAAAAGCCGCCGCAACCGAAAACCGGAATTCCATACGCCGATGCGTTGTGATTGTCTTGCCCCGTTCCGCGGCGACGCCGTGCGCACGCGAAATGCGCTCTGCACCGGCATTGGCAAGGTGTTTAGAAACCCAAAACGATCGGAACGATCAGGATGAATCTTCCTTCGCGCTCAACCCTCTGCGCGAGAACTGGCTTCACTCCTAAACTTCGCTCCCGCCGCAGAGAGAGATAAGAGTGAGGGCGCAGGCGCTTGCGATAGCTTTTCAATCGCCTGTTCGCGCGCGAGGGCTGACAGCAACGGTGGCATCCGCTAGCCTCAGAGAATTAAGGAGCTTTGCCAATGGCATTTATCATCTGCGACGATCACAACCTCTCTGTCGAAGCGGACGGGATGGAGCCTGCTGCCGCCAAGCAGCACACGCTCAGCACGGACGCCAAGTTGAATCCGACGCCGATCGAAAAGGAAGTGATCGAGTTTGGCAAAGTCCATCGCGAGTGCAACCTGCGCATCCTCTCCGATTGACGGCCGCCGGGCGATACGGCCCGCAGCGAGGCCTTGGCGACGCATAAAAAGTATCGCCTGTCCGCGGAAAAAACATAGAACAAGCTACGCCCTTATGTTTCTATACGTGGGGCGAAAGCATTGCGGACTGGGCCCGGTCTTTTCGTACCGTTATCGCGAAAATCACTCGGCGCAATGCCGTATCGGGTGGCTAGAAGCATGGTAGTCCGCCGCTGAGGGAGAGAAGGTCATGGCTTACGACATCCGGCCGCTATCCTTTGGTGAGATTCTGGATCGTGGATTTCGTGTGTGCCGCGAGCACTTTCCACTTTTGGCCGGCATCACGTTCTCACTATTTATCCCGTACGGAGTGTTGCTTGCGCTCGGCGAAATTCACAAAGCCTTCGCCGTTATCGGAATCCTGCTATTCGTAATTCTGGTGCCGGTGATGATCGCCGCATTGACCCTCGCGGTTGCCAGCGTCTGTCTCGATCAGCCGATGACGGTGGTCGATGCTTACCAGGCCACACGCCCCATTTTACCGGCGCTCATCGGCACGTATGTGCTGTTCTACGCACTATTGATTCTGGCCGGTATCGCACTACTGATTCCTGCGATTTATTTCGGGATTTGCTGGAGCCTGGTGGTGCCGGTAATGATCGTCGAGCGGCGGTTCGGCATGGACGCGCTGAGGCGGAGCCGTGGACTCGTGCGCGGTTCGTGGTGGAGGACGCTAGGAGTTTTCTTCGTAGCCGCGCTGATCGTCGAAGTGCCTGTGGGTGTGCTCCAGCTCTTTTGGGCATTCATTCCATTTCTCGGACACATTCTGGGACAGGCGGCCGCGGCGGTCGCCTCCACATACAGCGGCGCGGTGGTCGTAATCTACTACTTCGACCGCCGTTGCCGCACCGAGGATTTCGACTTGCGCCTGCTCTCCGAACAAATCCGCATGGAAGGTGAGCCCGGTTTGACGGCGGCGCCGGGATCTTCTTCGCTTGCATGATTCGTCCGATGCGGCGGTGCGCAAGCTCGCGCACGACATTCTGGCGCGTCCGGAGTACGCCCACGCCGCGAACCCAAAGCTCGTGCTGCTCGCATGGCTGCGCCGGTTATTCGAATGGAGCGCCAGGTTTGATCTCCTGCGTGTGAGCGTTCCCGCGCTCTACTGGACGATCATCGCTGTTTTCGCGATCGTGCTGTTTGCCCTGATCGCTCACATCATATGGGCGTTGCGGATGGCGTTGCGTGCGCCGCGACCGGTGTCGCGCGCGATCGCGAGCGAATCGGCGCCCGATTTGGCGGCGGAAGCCGAGGCATTGGCGGCCACCGGCCGCTATCTCGAAGCCGCTCATCGGCTAATGATCGCGAGTTTCCGCGCGCTAGCCGAGCAATCGGTCATCGAGCTTCGTCCCGATCGCTCAAACCGCTGGATTCGCGGCGCGCTGCGCGGATCGAGCCTCGCTGAGAATCTCGCCATCGAGATCGACGGGCTGGTCGAGCGGACCGAGCGGCGCTGGTTCGGGGACCGCGCAAACGACCCCGACATTTACCTTCAATGGCGGTCCACCTTCGCGCGGCTTTCGGCGGCCGGGAGATGACCGCCTTGCGCAGGCGCACGCTTATCTCCGCCGCCGCGGTGGTCGTCCTGATGTTGGCCGGGGTGAATCTCTGGTTCCGGCCGAATCTCGAGCTCCAACAGTCGGAGACCAGCTTTGGCGTCGGTCAGAACGGTTACAAGGCGGCGCACGATCTTCTTCTCGAGCTTGGCTTTCCGGTCATTCGTTCCTACGTTCGTCCGAGCCGATTGTCCATGAAGCGGCCGCTGTGGTTCGTTTCTCCGTCGTTTCTGGAGCCCGGCAAACATGGCGCTGACGACGACGCGCACGAATTCCTGCGATGGGTCAGCGCCGGTGGGACCGCGGTCGTATTCGGCGGGCCGGGGGCGGACTGGAAGCGGCTTGGTCTGGCGCGTGAAACATCGGCGTCGTCCGGCAAGCTTGTCGTCGTCGAGGGTGATTTCACTCCCGTGGCACGACAGGTTGCCTTCTCGGGCTTGCTTTACTTTAAGGCCGCGGGTGATAAAGCCCGGGTTCGGCTGCGGGCTGATGGAGCGGCGTTTGCGCTGGAGCGCGCGGTCGGAGCTGGTCGGCTCATCACGATCGCCGACGATCGCTTCTTGCGCAATGCCGACCTCGGCGATGGCGACAACAGTTTGATCGTCGTCGACCTCGTTCGCGCTCTGGGCGCGCCGGGGTTTGACGAGCACAGTCACGGTCTGGCCGCACCGGTCTCGATCATAGCCGCGCTGGCAGGCTCGCGTGCGATATTGCCGATCCTCGTTGCTTTCCTCGCCGCCCTGCTCTGGATCGGTGAGCAGCACTCGTGGCCACGGCGGAATCTTGCCGATGAGCCGGAGGGACCCGAACCCTCGATCGCCACATTTGTCGAGTCGCTCGGCGTGCTGTATTCGCGAGCGGGCGACCCGGCGGCAGTGTTTCGTGCCTATCGCGGCGGCTTCTTACGCCGCCTGCGCCGGCAAATGTCGCCGCGCGCCGATCTACCCACGGAACTCCTGGTTGAGCGACTCGCGCATGACCGTTCACTCTCGGCCGAAACCCGCCGCTGGCTCGTTGAGGGTGACGAGCCAAAAAACCATAGTGAGCTTGTAATCGCAGTCCGCGCGATCGAATCGTATCCCCGGATCGGGTTATGAACGACGTAAAAAACAAAGACTCCTTATGGGTGGCGGAAGTATTCGCAACCCTTCGCGCCGCGATTGGGTCCGTTATCATCGGCCAGGACGAGGCCGTTCGGCTATCGTTAGTGACGCTGCTGTGTTCGGGTCATAGTCTTTACGAGGGCGTTCCAGGAGTCGCGAAGACGCTGCTGGCGCGTACGTTGGCGGCCACGCTTGGCATCCGCTTCGGCCGCATCCAATGCACCCCGGACCTCATGCCGAGCGACATAATCGGTACGCCGGTTCTCAACGCTGACGGAGCTGACTTCCGTTTCCGGCCGGTGCCGTTGTTCACCGACCTGCTATTGGTCGACGAGATCAATCGCGCGCCGGCGAAGGTTCAGGCAGCGCTACTCGAAGCGATGCAGGAACGGGCGGCCACGGTCGATGGCACCAGTTATCCACTCGGCGAATGGTTTACGGTGGTTGCGACGCAGAACCCGATTGAGCAGGAGGGAACCTATCCGCTGCCGGAGGCCGAACTCGATCGCTTCCTGTTCAAGATTCGCATCGATTATCCAACCGCTGACGAAGAGGCTCGCATCCTGGCCACTCATCATGCCAATTCCGCACCGTTGGCACATACCACGGTGCTGGTCGCCGCGCGCGATCT
>JBOHWJ010000392.1:0-4841 GCA_050736495.1 Binataceae bacterium (SeqCode)
GTGGGAGGGAAACAAAGAAAACGTCCCGCCCGGCTCTTCGCTGATAGAAATCGATTTGTCACCCAAGAATGGCAGTACGCTCGTCCGCTTCCAGCACAGCGGTCTCCCGGCGGAAGCTGTACCAGGGCACACCGATGGCTGGAATCATTATCTCGGGCGGCTGGCGCTGGCGGCCAGCGGTATCGATCCGGGGCCTGATCCACGACGATCGCAATAGACTACTGACAGAAACTTGCAGGCATAATCGTATCGGACGAGCGGCTGCTTCGATGTACGCCGAGGTAATGGCATGAGCGCGAAGGCCGGGTCGGCAATGGGAAAAGACGGGCCGAAGGATGCGAGCACTCTGCGCGCAATACCCGCAACACCAGCGATAAACTGGCTTTTGCGTGATAGCGCCTCAGCGGCCACGCCTGGCACTTTGCTCGGCGAGCTCTGCAACAGGCTCGTGCTCGAGGGATTGTCAATTTCGGCCGCCTTGCTGACGGTGGAAAGCCTGGACCCGATGGTTTCCCGGACGCGGATACGTTGGCAGCGTGAAGGCGGCCGCGTGTTGCAGGAAGTGTTGCTCCATGGGATGGTGCTCGTGGCGCGGCCCACCAACGCTGAGAGTATGCGATTCACGTTTCCTGGAACGGGCCACGAGATCGAGTGGCACACCGAGGAAACTGGCGGTTTCGGCACAGCGGAGCGGGCCTATCTGGACACTGTCTGCGTTACGATGGCAGCGCCTCTCCAGGTCGTTGTCGGGCGCGGCGTCACCCGGAGTCTGCTGCAGGCTTATCTTGGCCGTCGCAGCGCCGATAAGGTTCTGAGCGGGTCGGTGCGCCGTGGCACCGGTGAGGTGATCGAGGCCGTCGTATGGATTTCCGATTTGCGCGATTTTACCGTTCTTTCGGAAGCGCTGCCGTCCGACCAGATCATCACCGCCCTCAATGACTGTTGCGCGCGATTGGTCGGTGCGATTCAGCCGTTTGGCGGTGAAGTGCTGAAGTTCATTGGTGACGGCTTACTCGCAATCTTCCCGTTGGCGGCACGCGGTCAGAGGGTTGCATGTGATGCCGCGATTGCCGCGGTAAGGGCGGCACGCGAAGGGATGGCCCGGCTTGACGCCGAGCGCCTTCCCATTGGCCTGCCCCCATTACCGTTTGGCGTCGGGCTCCATCTCGGCGCCGTCGTGTACGGCAATATCGGGTCGCCCGATCGTCTCGACTTCACCGCCATCGGTCCGGCCGTCAATGTGGCGAGCCGCATTGAAGGATTGTGCCGGCCGCTTGCCTGCCCAGTGCTGATCTCCGACGACGTGGCGGCCGGATGCAGTACGCGTCTCGCGGCGCTCGGCTATCATGCACTTCGAGGTACTGCGCAGTCTGTCGCGCTGTTTACGCTGCCGGAGCTGATACCGCACCGGGAGCTGAACGATCGCTGATTTGAGGACGTTGATGCCGCAAAGCTTCCGCACTTGCCAAGGCATGTTTTCCGGGGCGTGAACGGAAGCCGGGCTCGGGAGAGGTAACAGCCGCGTGCGCTACGCCTTCGTAATCGATCAGAACCGGTGCATCGGATGCCATGCGTGTACGGTGGCGTGCAAGGAGGAGAACAACGTTCCGCTCGGGGTCTTTCGCACCTGGGTGAAATATATCGAGAAGGGCGAGTTTCCGGGGAACAGCCGCCATTTCGGCGTGATGCGCTGCAACCATTGCGACGACGCTCCATGCATTGAGATTTGCCCGACTACCGCGCTCTTCCGGCGTCCCGACGGCATCGTCGATTTCGACAACAGCCGCTGCATCGGATGCCAGTCGTGCATGCAGGCGTGTCCGTACGACGCATTGCATCTCGATCCCGATACGCATACCGCGGCCAAATGTAATTTCTGCGCGCATCGAGTCGAGATGAAGCTCGAACCCGCATGTGTGATTGTCTGTCCGACGCAGGCCATCATCACGGGTGACATGGATGACCCCACAAGCCGGGTAAGCGGGATCATCGCGACGCAGAAGGTCGCCGCGCGAAAGCCACACAAAGGTACGAATCCCAAGCTTTTCTATACCGGCATCGCGGGCGAATTCCTGCAGCCGACCATGATGGAGGCCGAATCAACACATCTGTGGAGCGAGCGATCACCGGCCGCCAATCCCTACGCGATCGAGCGCCGCAACGCCCCGCGCACGCAACCGGGCGTGGCGCGCGTGGTCTACGACATAGCGCATCCGCAGCCGTGGGGCATGATTCCCGCATGTTATCTTTGGACGAAATCGATCGCGGGCGGAATCTTGATCGTAGCCGCTATCCTGTTCGGCATCGACGCCGAAGGCGCACTTGCGAATCCGTTTTTGCTCAACGTGCTGGCGCCGATTCTCGCACTTGCCTTCACCGGAATCACCACGCTCTTGCTCATCGCCGACCTTCATCGGCCCGATCGCTTTTACTATATCCTGATCAAGCCCAACCCGCGATCGTGGCTGGTCTGGGGGACATACATACTCATTGCCTATTCGATTCTGAGTATAGTGTGGGTGCTCTACGGATTCTTGAGCGGGTACATTCCACCGCCGGTGATTTGGATCGCCGCGCTGGCGGGAATCGGCTCGGCCTGCTATTCGGCCTTTCTTTTCGCCCAGGCCAAGGGCCGCGACTTGTGGCAAAGCCCGCTCTTTCTGTGGCATCTGCTGGTGCAGGCGGTGCTGGCAGGCGCCGCGCTGCTGTTAATCGTGACGGCGGCGGCCGGAGGCATAGCGGCGACACTGCTGGTGGCGACGCTCGGCAAAATCCTGGCCACCGCGATCGCGATAAGCGCGGTTATGATTCTCGGCGAAGTGGCACTCACGCCTTTCAGCGAGGATGTGAAGCGCGCGGCCGATCTGTTGACGCATGGCAGTCTGCGCACAGCATTTTGGGGCGGCGCCATCGGCGTGGGCGCCGTGATTCCGCTGATTCTGCTCGGCTTCTCAATCGCTGGCGGTGTGCACGCGCTTGCAGTGGCCGCGGCGGTGCTGGCGTTGTCGGGTTTGCTCATCTTCGAGATGCTATGGATCAAGGCGGGGCAATCGGTTCCGCTCAGTTGACGGTGCGGCGCATGTTGCACCAAGCGAAGATCCTGTTATGCGGGTCGAGGACGTTTGCGATGTTCGCTGAAGACGCTCGCTATGAATGAACAACCAGCACCGCTGAATCCCGCCGCGATGAGCCTTGAAGCGCCGGCCGGCGGCCTCGCCAGTTTTCCGCCGCCCGAACGCTGGGACGACTGGCGCGAGTACGATCCGGCGCAGTGGCCAAAAAAGGCCGAGAAGCGCTACGCGCTCGTTCCAACCATCTGCTTCAATTGCGAAGCCGGATGCGGCCTGCTCGCTTATATCGACAAAGATACGGGGCGAATTCGCAAGTTCGAGGGCAACCCGCTCCATCCGGGAAGCCGCGGCCGCAACTGCGCCAAGGGTCCCGCGACCATCAATCAGGTTAACGACACCGAGCGTATCCGCTATCCGATGCGGCGCATGGGCAAGCGCGGCGAAGGCCAGTGGGAGCGCGTCACCTGGGACGCGGTGCTCGACGACTTGGCCGATCGCGTCCGCAAGGCCCTGGTCGAAGGCCGCCGCAACGAAATCGTCTACCATGTCGGCCGTCCCGGCCACGAGTTGGTCTACAACCAACGCATCCTGCATTCATGGGGCATCGACGGCCACAATAGCCATACCAACGTATGCTCGGCGGGCTCGCGCACCGGCTATGCGCTTTGGCATGGGATGGATCGGCCGTCGCCTGACTATGCCAACGCGCGCTTCATCCTGTTGCTGAGTTCGCACCTCGAAGCCGGCCATTATTTCAATCCGCACGCGCAGCGCATCATCGAAGGCAAGTCGCGCGGGACCAAACTCTGCGTAATCGATACACGGCTTTCCAATACCGCGTCGAAGGCCGACTACTGGCTATCGACCTGGCCAGGCAGCGAAGCGGCAGTGCTGCTCGCGATGTGTAACGTGATTCTGCACGAGCAGCTTTATGATCGTGAGTTCATTCGCCGCTGGGTGAATTGGGACGAGTATCTGCGCGAGGAATTTCCCGGCCGCCCGCAAACCTTCGACACCTTCGTCGAGGTGTTGAAGGAGGTTTACGCGCAATATACGCCGGAGTTCGCCGCCCGCGAGTCGGGGGCGGCGGCTGACGTCATCGCGCAGGTCGCGCGTGAAATCGGGCGCGCCGGCACGGCCTTCGCCGCGCACGTATGGCGTAATGCGGCGGCCGGGAATCTTGGCGGATGGCAGGTGGCGCGTGCGCTGGAACTGCTGTCGGTCTTGGTCGGCGCGGTGGGCACGCCCGGTGGCACGGCACCAAGCGCCTTCAACAAGATCATTCCGGCGCCGCCGATGATGCCGCCGCCGCCCAACGTCTGGAACGAACTGATGTGGCCGCGTGAATTTCCCGTTGCCTTTTTCGAGATGAGCTTCCTGATGCCGCATTTTCTTAAAGACGGCCGCGCTAAACTCTCCACTTACTTCACGCGCGTCTACAATCCGGTGTGGACCAATCCCGACGGCATGAGCTGGATCGAAGCGCTCACCGACGAGAGCAAGATCGAACGCCACGCCTGCCTCACGCCAATCTGGAGCGAGACCGCATGGTTCGCCGACTACGTGCTGCCGATGGGGCACGCGTCCGAACGTCACGACCTGCTGAGCCAGGAGACCCACGCGGCGCGATGGATTGGATTTCGCCAGCCGGTACTGCGCGTCGCGCTCGAAAAGCAGGGCAAAAAATTCAACTTCACCTATGAAGCGCATCGCGAGGCCGGTCTCGGCGAGGTATGGGAAGAGGACGAGTTCTGGATCGAGCTGTCGTGG
>JBOHWJ010000393.1:0-1621 GCA_050736495.1 Binataceae bacterium (SeqCode)
GCTTAGCCGGATCGCCGGACTGATCCGCGAAAGTATATTCGCCCATTACCTTGGCAACTCGGAGGCCGCCGACGCCTTCAAGGCGGGCTTCCGCATCCCGAACATCCTGCAAAACCTCCTCGGTGAAGGCGCGCTGTCGGCCTCGTTCATCCCGGTCTACGCGCGCTTGTTGAGCGAGGGCGATGAAGAGACCGCCGACCTGCTGGCATGGACGGTCGGAGCGCTGCTCGCACTGGCGGTTTCAGTCCTGGTCGTAATCGGGGTGTTCGCGGCGCCCTATCTGATCGACGCAATCGCGCCGGGGTTTCATGGTGAAAAGCGCGCGCTCACCGTCACGCTGGTGCAGATTCTGTTTCCCGGCGCGGGATTGTTGGTGCTGTCGGCGTGGTGCCTGGGCGTGCTCAACAGCCACCATCGCTTCTTTGCTTCCTATACGGCGCCGGTCGCCTGGAATATCGCGATTATCGCGGCGCTGATTTTCTACGGACCGCATAGCACGCAGGAACAACTCGCGATCGACGTCGCTTGGGGTGCTGTAGTCGGCGCGGGCTTGCAGATACTAGTGCAATTGCCGCAAACGCTGGGGCTGCTGCGCCGCCTACGAATAAACTTTGCGCGCACCCACGCCGCGCTCAAGACCGTATTCAACAACCTGATGCCGGTAGTGGCGGGACGGGGTGTCGGCCAGGTAAGTGGGTACGTCGACAATCTGCTCGCGAGCTTGTTGCCGACCGGCGCGGTCGCGGCGCTCAACTATGCGCAGATTCTCTACCTGTTGCCGATAAGCCTGTTCGGGATGTCGATTGCCGCCGCGGAACTACCGGCGATGTCACGCGCGACCGCGGGCTCGCACGACGGCATCGCCGAGGCGCTGCGGCTTCGGCTTAACGAGGGTCTGCGCCAGATTTCATTTTTGGTGGTGCCGTCGGCGTCGGCGTTTCTCTTTATCGGCGACGTCGTGGTCGCGATGATTTTTCAGTCCGGCGAATTCAGTCATGGTGACGCCGTCTATGTATGGGCGGTGCTGGCTGGTTCCGCGGTGGGCATGCTCGCGGCCACGATGGCGCGTCTATATAACTCGACCTTCTACGCGCTCTCGGACACCCGCACACCGTTCAAGTTTGCCGTCGTCCGCGTCACGCTGACATTGATTTTGGGCTACCTATGCGCGATCCCGCTGCCGCCAATGATCGGTCTTGCGCAGCGATGGGGCGTGGTGGGCCTCACTGTTTCGGCCGGGGTGGCGGCGTGGCTCGAGTTTTCGCTGCTACGCGCGAGTCTCAACCGGCGCCTGGGATGGACCGGAATTGATCGCGGCTACCTGGCGCGCCTATGGCTGATGGCGTTGGTGGCATCGGCCGCCGCGGTCGGCGTGAAGTACTCGCTGCATGCGGGGCCGCGGCTCATGGGGCTTGCGGTAATTCCGGCGTATGGCGCGGTCTACCTGGGGCTGGCGTACTGGATGGGGATGCCGGAGCTGCGGCGATTTGTCGGGTACGTGACGGCGCGGATATCGCCGCGCCGGCGTGGCTGAGGCGGTGACAGTGCGCCGCGTCAGATCGCGGCGGTGCCGCGCAATGGGCACGCGGAGATGAGCGGGCACGTGCCTGTAGGCGCGTAC
>JBOHWJ010000394.1:0-3068 GCA_050736495.1 Binataceae bacterium (SeqCode)
GCTTTAATCTCAACGGTTCTTTAGCCAACCGCGGCGGACGCATTATGCGTCTGCCGCGGTTTTTATATGGGCCATAATCAGTCCTCCGCCTTTTCTTTTGGGGCGGCGTCAGGTCGTCTACCATTGGTATTGGCGGCCTCTCCGCAGCCGGTTGGTACGACGCCGACCGACGCACGTAACCTTGTCATTCCAGAGAGCGGGAGTGGCGGCCCGCACGGCATGCGAGCTGGCGTCGCATACTGTCATTGTTAAACCCCGATTACGCCCCGCGTGATTGATTTGGCATTGCGCCAATCGCATAACTGAGCGTGCTATGAAGTCACATCCGTTGGTTCGCGCCATGGCGGGCGCGGCACTGATAATCGCGTTTGGATGCGCCGTCGCGGCGGGTGCGCAAAGTACCCCTGCTCATACACCCGGGCGGATTTTTGTCCTGATGGTTTGGGACGGACTGCGTCCGGACCTGGTTACGAAGGGCGACACACCCGAGCTTTACGCGCTGGAAGGTGAGGGCGTCCAGTTCGCACACCAACATTCCGTTTACCCGACGCTAACCATGGTCAATGCCGCGGTGTTGGCAACCGGCGCGGCTCCCGCGGGCACCGGCATTTACGGCGATTCGATGTATCTTGCGCCGCTGCTCGCGTGGACCAGGCTGAGCGCGCCCACCGGCCTCGCCTACGCGGTTACGACGCCGATCGAGTTGGAACATACGAACATTCTGGCTGAACTCAACGCGCCGCACGCCTTGGACGGCCGCCTCCTTGGGCTGGAGACGTTGGCGCAAAGGGTGACGCGCACGGGCGGCTACATCGCGATTATCGGCAAGGCGGGACCGACCTTCCTGTTTGACGACGGTGTTGGGGCGGGGACGCCGGGTGGCGCGGAAGCGAGCGCGCAGCCGTTGCGCAAGTATCTTTTCGTCAGCGACGATATGGTCGAGCCGCCCTCCGTCAAACTGCCAGCGCGTGCGCCGATGAAATCGACGCACCCTGCCAGCGTCGGTGACCGCGACGTCTGGTTCACCGACCTCGTCATCAGCAAGGCGCTGCCGGCCGCGAAAGCCACGTCGCTCAGTGGCGCTCCAGCGTTCATCGTTTTTTGGCAACACAATCCCGACCTGGTGCAACATATCGCGGGTCTCGGCACCCAACCGGCGCTCGACGCACTCAAGGATTGTGACCGCAACCTGGCGCTGATACGCGCCGCAATCGCGGCCTATGGAATCGCCGGGCGCACCGACTTGATGGTGGTATCCGATCACGGGTTTGCGACCATCCGCGCGCCGGTTCACCTGGCATCGCTGCTGGTGGCGGCTGGACTGAAGCAATCGCCGGAGAGCGACGACATCGTAGTAGCGCCAAACGGCGGTAGCGACTTGATCTACCTTGCCCGGACGCGCTTCAAAAACCCGCACGAGCGGCGCGCGATACTTGAACGAATTGTCGATTTCGCCGCCGCCCAGCCGTGGTGCGGTCCGATCTTTTCACGTAATTCGGCGCCGGCCGCGAGTGGCGCCGCCGGAGATTATATCGGTTGGATTCCCGGCACCTTCAGCCAGAAGGCGTTTGGACTCTACGATCCCGCGCGCTCGCCCGACTTGGTGCTCTCGTTTCGTGCCTTTCCCAATGAGAGCAACCACGGTCTTACAGGTCCCGGCAATCCCGGCCTTGCCATCACCAGTGCGGGCGTGAACAAGCTGGCGCCCAACAACTCGATGCCACTGGTGCGCGCGATGGAGGGGGTGATCTATTCCGACACCGGCAATGGCGGCCATTTTACCACTGGAATGGGAATGCACGGGGCGGCGGGTGCGCGCGAGTTGCACAACTTTTGCGCGGCGGCCGGACCCGACTTTCGGAGGCATTTCAGAGATCTCGACCCGACCGGTAATGTTGATGTTGCTCCAACCATCGGCGCCATTCTGCATGAATCGCCGGCGGCGGGCGCCAGCGGACGCGTGATGGACGAGGCCCTTGCCGACGGCAGCCGCACGCGCGCGCGCTCGCCGCAACCGCTGACGATGACAGCGCATCTGGCATTGCCCGAAACGGAGATTACCACCACGCTTCAGCTCACGCGTTACGCCGGCCACGACTATCTCGATGGGTCTTCGGTAGCGCACACCCCGATTCACGCGTCAGGAGCCGCAAGCGCGGGCGCACCGTGAAAAGAAATGATGGCCCGAATTCGTGAACTAATCGGGCCGGCGCGGTAACTCGATTCCGATGCGGCCCGTGGCGCAATTCGATTGTGAAACCCGCGGCGCGCGGGGTCGCTATTCCCGCGCGCGGCCGTGCTTCCGGCGGCGTTTTTGCTAGCCCCGTGTGGCCGGTTATGGTTGGCTATCATTCGAATTCCCGCCGTACGTTTCAAGCAGTGTGCCGATGTCGATGGCCCGCGGTTCGCAGAGTCGTGCGGGCGTTCGAGTGCGGTGCGAGGAACGATCCGAAAATGAGGACGGCATGTTAAAACGATTGCTCAAATGGCTGCTGCGGACCGTCGCGATAGCGGTCGCATTCTTCCTGATCGTTGCGGTGAGCCAGTACATCTCGCACCGTTACCATCCCGGTTCGGTGTTGGTGGTGAAGCTCAACGGTCCGGTGGTCGAGCGCGGCAGCAACTCCGTGCTGGGAATACTGAACAGCCAAGTGACGCCGCTGAACGTCTTACGGCGCGCGCTCAACAGCGCCGAGAACGATCCGCGCATCGTCGGCCTCGCGATCAAGGTGATCGATCCGCAAATGGAGCTCGCGCAGTCGCAGGAACTCAGCGCGATGATCACCAAGTTCAAAAGTCACGGCAAATGGACCACCGCCTACATGGAGACCGCGGGCGAAGGAGGCTTCGGCAACCTGCCCTATCTCGTCGCCAGCAGTGCCGACGAAGTTTCGATGATGCCGGAAGGTGACTTGAACCTGCTCGGCGTTGGCATCCGTGAAATGTTCGCGCGCGGCTTCCTCGACTGGCTCAAAATAAAGCCCAACTTCGACGCCATCGGCCAATACAAGAGCGCCGCCAATATCTTCACCCAGAAGGACTTCACGCCGGCGCAACTGGAGGAAGAT
>JBOHWJ010000395.1:0-5137 GCA_050736495.1 Binataceae bacterium (SeqCode)
AACCACGGGCGCTGAAGTCGCAGTTTCGACGTTGGTCATTGCTCACCTTCGCTCGACGGCGCAGGCTGCCTAGTCGATGGCGCCGCGTGCAGCCGCGTAATACCCGCATTCGCGTGGTGGCAACCGCCGATACACGAGCGTTGTCAGCATAGTCCCGTACCTATGGACCGCGGTAGCGGGCGCGACGAGAGCTGGAATGTTGCCCGATCGATGGGTTGACCAACCCCGCTGTCGGACCGCTATCATAGCGGCGCTGCTGCTGCGCCGCCCTGTCCGGGCGGAAATTGTCTCCGTACGAACAGGAAGGCCCCATGAGTATCAGCGAGTCAACCGGACCCGCCAGAACTTCCGAGCCAACGCCATCCGATCAAAATATGCGCGCAAACGTTTCCACTACGGCGGCCAATGATGAAGCGGGGCCGGCTGTGTGCGACTCGCGCCGTGGCGCCGTGGTACCGGAAATCGACACTGCGCCAGGCTCGCCGGACTTGTATCTTAACCGCGAACTGACCTGGCTCGCTTTCAATCGCCGCGTGCTGGCCGAGGCCGAGGACGCGCGCAATCCGTTGCTGGAGCGGCTCAAATTTCTCGCCATCACGGCGTCCAACCTTGACGAGTTCTTCATGAAACGGATCGGCGGACTCAAGCAGCAAGTCGCCGCCGGGGTGCAGGAGCTCACGGCCGATGGCCGCACGCCGCAGCGGCAGATCGTGGAATGCTACGAGATGGTGAGGGCCCAGGAGCGGCGGCAGCGCGAAACCCTGTTGGGGCTGATCGAGTCACTCAAGGCCCATGGCATTGGCTTGGTCTCCTACCAGGAGCTATCCACTGGCGAGCAGGCCGCGGTCCGAGAATACTATTTGACCAATATTTTTCCACTGGTTACGCCGCTGGCGATCGATCCCGCCCATCCGTTCCCATTCGTCTCCAACCTCTCACTCAACCTGTTGGTGACAGTCCACGGCATCAGCGAAACTGACGGGTCGCTGGCGCGGGTTAAGGTTCCAGTGGGCGGCGGTATCCCGCGCTTTGTGCGGGTGGGTCGGAGTGACCGCTTTGTCCCGCTTGAGGACGTTATTTCCAACAACCTGGACCTGCTCTTTCCGGAAATCGAGGTCGCGGCCTGCGAACTTTTTCGCGTGACGCGCAATGCCAACACGGAACGCGACGAGGAGGAGGCGGACGACCTCTTGGCGCTGATCGAAACCGAGCTGCGCGACCGCCGCATCGCGCCCATTGTGCGGCTCGAAGTGATGCCCGCGATGGATCCGGTGCGCCGCGGGATGCTGGCGGCGGAACTTGGACTCGATGAGCGGGCCGACGTTTTCGAGGTCGATGGCATGTTCGCGATGCGCGATCTGATGGAACTGGCGGGCCTCGACGTACCAGCGCTGCGCGATCCCCCGCAGCATCCGGTGGACCATCCGCGCCTGCAGGAGCCGCGCAACATTTTTCACATCATCCGCGACGTGGGCGCATTGCTGCTACTGCATCCGTATGAATCGTTTTCGACATCGGTCGAACGCTTTTTGCGCGAGGCGGCGGCCGACCCGAAAGTGCGGGCAATCAAGATGACGCTCTACCGCACCTCGGCGGACGCGAAGATAATCGGTTACCTGTGCGATGCCGCGCGCAATGGCAAGCAGGTTGCCGTGGTGGTGGAACTCAAGGCCCGATTCGACGAGGAAACCAACATCCGCTTTGCCAGCCGGCTCGAGGAATTTGGTATCCACGTAATGTACGGCGTCATCGGATTGAAGACGCATTGCAAGGTAATCCAGGTCGTGCGCCAGGATTACAACGGCCTGCGGCGCTACGCCCATATCGGGACCGGGAATTACCATCCCGGCACCGCGCGGCTTTATGCCGATTTTGGCCTGCTCACCTGCGATGATCTAATCGGACGCGATTTGACTGAGCTTTTCAACTACCTCACGACTGGCTATCGGCCAATGCGTCGCTATCGGAAGATTCTGCCGGCGCCGCCAATTCTGAAAAACGCGCTGCTCGAGCGGATCGAGCGCGAGATCGACCTGCATGTTAAAGACCCGGCCAGCGCCGGGCTCATCCAGTTCAAAACAAACGGCCTCGAAGATGTTGATATCATACAGGCGCTGTACCGGGCGTCACACAAGGGCGTCACGATCGACTTGATCGTGCGCGACACCTGCGGCCTGCGGCCGGGAATTCCGGGCCTGTCCGAGAACATCCGCGTCGTGAGCATTACCGGGCGTTTTCTCGAACACGGGCGCGTCTATTATTTTCACAATGGCGGCGCGGAGGAGTATCTCATCGGATCGGCCGACTGCATGAAGCGGAACCTCGAAAGCCGGGTCGAAGTGGTCGTGCCGATCGAAGATCCGCGCTTGCGCGCGGAACTGCGTATCGTGCTCGACTGCCAGTTGAAGCCAAACCGCTGCCAATGGGAATTGCAGTCCGACGGAAGCTATGTGCGCAGCGGCGCCGCCGAAAGTTGCCAGCAGTTTCTCATCGATCTGGCTGAGAAGGGCAAGTTGCAGCGCCATCGCCGTCATCACGGGTTCGCCCATCGCGCCGTCCGCGGCTGACTTCAATTGATATTTTATTGGCTTCGGCGGCTATCGGTTGTCGTTGGAGCGCGTCGAGGTCATGCTCGGCGGCGGCCTGTCTTGCCGTGAAAACCGCAAGGCGCGCGATTTCGGCGCGTGTCGGCGTGCGCTGATTTTGCTGGACCGACGGGGCCGCCCTCCACTAGTCTCCGAACGTCGGGACGGGCGATTTGCACGCGCGCGACGAGAACACGTCAACACTGCGGAAGAGGAACGCAAATGGCAAGTGAACAGCTTGGCAAGGTACTGGAAATTCTGAAGTCGATGCCGCGAAATCCCAATGCCACGGTCGGGCAGATGCGCGGCGGTATGGAAAAAGTCAGTGAACGGGTGGCCAGCGACGTGAAGTGCGAAGCGGTTCGCGCGGGTGAAGTCGCGGCGGAATGGATCGTGCCGCCGGGGGCGGCGCACGACCGTGTCATCCTTTATCTTCATGGTGGTGGTTATGTGGTCGGCTCGATCAACACGCATCGGGCGATGATCGCGAGAATTGCCCGCGCGGCACAGGGGCGTGCACTCGCAATCGACTATCGCCTTGCGCCGGAGCATCCGTTTCCCGCCGCGGTCGACGATTCCACCGCCGCCTATCGCTGGCTGACTGCGCAGGGCTACAAGCCGGGCAAAATCGCCATCGCGGGCGACTCCGCAGGTGGCGGACTGGCACTTGCGGCGTTGGTGGCGCTGCGCGACTCGGGTGTGCCGCTGCCGGCGGCGGGTGTGGGAATCTCGCCGTGGACCGACATGGAAGGGACTGGAAATTCGATCGCGACCAAGGCCGCCAAGGATCCGATGGTGCAGAAGGAAGGGCTGCTTTCGATGGCGAAAATGTATGTCGGGGAGCAGGATCCCAAAACGCCTCTGGCGTCGCCGCTCTACGCTGACTTCCGCGGTCTGCCGCCCCTGCTAATTCAGGTCGGCGAGGCGGAAATTCTTCTTGACGACGCGACGCGGGTCGCCGAACGCGCCAAGAAGGCGGGCGTCAACGTCGATCTCGAAGTGTGGGCCGACATGATGCACGTATGGCACGTTTTCGCCAAGCTGTTGCCGGAAGGACAGCAAGCGATCGACAAAATCGGCAAATTTGTGATCTCGCACACGTCATAGTCGAAGTGTACGGCTGAAAATGAGGGCGCGGGCTGATCGGGTCCCGCGCCCCTTTTTATTTCGAGCTGCCGATTCGATCCTCGTTATGACTATGCCGAATATAATCGCATCGAAAGGAAATGGCGCAGTTCTGTCCGCTGCGATCGTCAGTCTTCCACCTTCATTCCGATCGCTTCTTCAAACGCCCGCTTGACCGCCTCCGGCTGGCCCCTCCGGAAGATGTAAGCACTGGGCCTACGAAAGCGCGCGTGGCTGGTACAGCCACAACTCCGTCGGCGTCGCCAAGCAGGTAATCTCCAGGTTCGATGCGAATGCCGCCGATCGAGCCCGGCACCTTGATGCCGTCGGCCCGTAGCGATCCTTTCCGGTCCGCATCCAATGACCGTGCGAGTAAATTGGGTAGCTGAGTTCGATGCTTTTGGCGATGTGGCGGCATACACTGTCGATGGCGGTACCCTCGACGCCGCGTCGATGAACCGCTGAAGTCATTAGATCACCCGATACGGTTCGCGTCGAGCCGGCCCTGGTTGTCAAGCACCACGACTTGCCTGGAACCGAGGTCGTCGATGTAATCGCCGACGGTCCCGCGCTCCTTGTCCACCGGCGCGCAATGAATGGTAAAGGCGCGACCCGCCAATTGGAACGAACGCTCGAGTGGCATGACGCCGAGACATTGTCTGACGATACCGAGGTGGTCGGGCGATGGTGTTCGCCACCGGACTACTCCAGCACCGCCAAGACTTCGCACTGCACCAGCATTGGGTCGGGTAACTGGTAGACCAGCGTATGACGGGCGGGCCGTGCCATTGCATCGGGGCACATCGTGGTCCAATGCGGATCGATGATGGTGCGCGCCGAGCGGTCATGCACCCACAACGTCATCTTGATAATGTCGTCGGGAGAGCCGCCCGCCGCTTCCATGAAGCGCCGCACATTCGCGAACATCGCCGCGCACTGGGCCTCGAGGCCCTCGCACATTTTGCCGGTCGCCGTGTCGATGCCCATTATCCCGCCCGAGACGACGAAGTTGACGATCCTGCTGCCGGCCGGGATCGGCGTTTTGCCGTGACTGAAGCCTTCAACTTCGATACTGCGCCGTTTACTCATGATCTGTTGCCCATCGTGAACTTTAGGAGTTGGATGGCCGCGGGCAGGACGCCGGCGCAGCCAGCCGCTTCGACCAGCGTCCGCGTGGAGATTTCCTCCGCCCTATGCGCGAATCGATTCATTCCCAGCGGGCGAAGGCGAGACCGATGCCGGTCCCGGCCGGGGTGCGATAAACCGGCACATACTCACTCCACGCAGTCTTAACGCCATCGAACGCGCCGGCTGTCATTATCCAGTTGCGAATCTCGGAGGAGCCGCTGAGCAGCAATTCGAGCGGTAGTGTGCGCAAAGGTACGCTATCGCCGCTGCGCAAGGAACCCAGCACTACGCCGTCGAGT
>JBOHWJ010000396.1:0-2513 GCA_050736495.1 Binataceae bacterium (SeqCode)
ATCCGGCGGCGCACGGCGGCGACGCGCGCGACTCGTTCACGGTGGTCGCCCCGTCGCTTCCGGGCTACGGCTTCTCGGCCCCTCCGCGCGCGCGCGCGATGAATATCCAGGCGATGGCCGACATCATGTTCAAGCTGATGAATGAAGTGCTCGGCTACGATCGCTTCGGCGCGCAGGGAGGAGATTGGGGCGCGGCGATAACCTCGCGCCTGGGCGAGGTCTATCGTCAGCATCTCTCCGGCATTCACATCAACATGGTGGCGGTGGGCGCGGCCGAGGGGCGGCGCCCGGCCGAGCTGAACGACGCGGAGAAGGTTTTTCTGGGCGACCTCGAGCGCTTTCGCCGCGACGAGACCGGCTACCAATGGATCCAGGGCACCAAGCCGCAGACCCTGGCCTATGCGCTCAATGATTCGCCGGCGGGACTGGCGGCCTGGATCGTCGAGAAGTTTCGCACCTGGAGCGATTGCAACGGAGAGGTCGAGTCGCGTTTCACCAAGGATCAGCTCCTGACCAACATCATGATTTACTGGGTGACGCAGACGATTAACTCATCGACGCGGCTTTATTACGAAGCGCGCCATCATGCGTGGCGGCCCGACCCCAATGCCCGCGTGGAGACGCCGACCGCAGCCGCGATTTTCCCGCGTGAAATTCTGAAGCCGCCTCGGCAATGGGCTGAGCACGCCTTCAACATCGTGCGCTGGACCAAAATGCCGGCCGGGGGCCATTTCGCCGCGATGGAGGAACCCAAGGCGCTGGCCGATGATATCCGGGTCTTCTTTAGCGGTCTGAAATAACCGCGAACCAGCAATTTACCGCAATGCGGGCGCACGCCCGGGGCACCTCCACTTCGCGGCATCCGCTCCGGCACGCGTCCGGACTACGGATACGACGGATATGGCGGATAGGCCGGTGAAGGATACGAGTAGCCCGGCGACGGATAGCCCGGATATGGATTATAGGGTGAGGCGCCGAAGGGCGAGAGTGACGGTGTCCCCGGAGCGCCCATGCCGAACCCGCCGAAGCTGCTGGTACCTCCACTAGTCATGCCCACGCCCAGAATTGCCAGCAACGCGATCATCGGCACCACCATGCTCAGCGCCGATCCGCTTCCGCCGGGAAATTGCTGCGACAGCATCTGGTTCTGTTGCTGTTGCTGGCTCATGTAGCCCGACACGCCCGGGTACGACTGATTGCTGGCCTGTTGATTATCGGATTTCGGTGCGCTTGATGAATTCGGAGGCACGCCCGCGGAACTGCCCGAGGCGAGCAGTTCCGGCCGCACAATTATCCGATTATCGACCGTCACCGATGAGTTGCCGAGAGCGTGACGCGCCTTGGCCACGGCGTCGGATTTGCCAAAATCGGTGGCAACGAATCCATAGAGCACGATTACCCGGCGTCCGTCCGTATTGTCCATCACCTGCGCGCCAACCAGCGGCAGGCGATGGCTCTTCAGGTATGCCGTGACTGCCTGGCTTTCGCTTTCGTCCTTGGTGTAACCGGTGGTGTCGACGCTAGTGGTGCCCGGATCACTGGTGGCGCCGGGAGCCGCGGTCGAAGTCCCGCGAGTAGCATCGCCGGAACCGCCTGCGGCCGCGCCGGTAGTCGTAAAGCTGCCACCGTTACCAGATGGGTAGGCAGGATAAGTGCCGGGCGTGAAGGTATTGCCAACCGCGGAGCCACTGCTTTGCTTGCCGTACGAAGTGTTGACGCCAGATGATGGTACCACGCATGCCTGGAACATCCCGGTCGCGATCGCAAACCAAGTGGCAAGAGCGATCTGAGCCATCCGCCCCATGCCATCCATCATACCCCGCGACGTCAAACTTCAATACACTCCCATTGCGAGAGTACGCACGCGCATGCAAAGCGATGCGCACCGCGACTCCCCCCTGGGGCCAGCTCCATCGCCGGCGTGGGGCGAAGAAGCACGCGGCCATATCCCGGCCGATTCTCAACCAACGACGCGAAATAGGTTATAGTGGCGCATCCGGACGGCGGCATCGGACATCCGCACCGGTTCCGCAGGAGCGAAGTTATGGCTTTGAAGCTTTCGCTGGCAGACACACGCGGCCGTCGTCTCGTCGCCGCCTTGGCGGGATCTATGTGTCTTGGCGTGCTCACTTCCGGATGCGCCCGGACGCCAATGCAGGTCAACGTAACGCAACTCGCGCCGTACGTTCACGCCGCCAAAGCACCCGCCTGCGACATGCCGGTGTATGAGCGAATGCCGACGGGTCAGATCGAGCAGGTCGCGATTGTCGAGGCTTGGGCGGACCTGAAGGATAAGACCAACGACGTTTTGCCGGCGCTCAAACGTAAGGCGTGCGAGACCGGCGCCGATGCCCTCGTCTTGATCAACAGCAATCACCAGGACGTCAAACATCTGCTCTATGGCGCGACGCCCAACGAGACCATGAACGAGGTCACCCAGCAAAACGGCTACGCCGACCCCGGTAATTACATCCGCACGGTCGAACACACGCGGCGTATCGGCGAAGCCGGGC
>JBOHWJ010000397.1:0-2365 GCA_050736495.1 Binataceae bacterium (SeqCode)
CCCCGCCCATGTGTGGCAGGTTAGAGCACAAACATACGGCTGGCGACGCCCTCGCGTGTCCGCGTCGAGGCTGGAGGGCAGGAGCATGCCGCCAGGCAACGCCGGCGCGACCCGGGCGGCAGCTAAACGACCGCCTCGACCTCGCGCTTGGCCTCCACCGCAGCCCCGCCGTGACGCGAACGCGGCGTAACTTGCATGTGCATCCCCGGTGACAGCGGATGCACGTCGCGCTGATGGCTCACTGCATGCTTCCAGCCGATCAGCCGCCGGCGCAGCAGTGTCGCGTTTATTCCCAATGCCTCGCACACCGTGACGAAGCTGAGCGAATTGGCCCTGTCGCGGTCCGCCATAATCCAGGCCTCGGCGTCGACGTACAGACGCCGTGCCCTCGTTAGGCGCGATAACACACCCTTCTGATAGACGTTGATCGCGTCCGTCAGCAGGGCCAGCATCAGCCGCTGCTCGCCGGTCAGGTGATGACCGCCGGAGAGGTCATAATACTGGCAAGGCAGGATAAGGTCGGACCCCGCGACTTCGTCGGCGGGCACGCTCGATACGGCGCACAGCCTGGAACTCATCTCACAACAGCCCCCTGTCTTGGCTCTGCATCCGCGAATCTGAACGCTATCTCCCCCGAGATATCCCCACACTCAGAGTCTTCGGCGACCAGAACCTCTCATATCCCATTTAACAACGGCAGCGGCAAAACGGTTCCCGAATCCGCACTTCAATTCGTTTGGCACCTGATCGACGCTATTTGAGGTGCCACTTGAGTCAGCCCGCCGCGATTAGTGGTAGAGCCGCGTGGGCCGCTAGCCACGATGCTTTCCGGCTGCGAATGGCCGCCGCCGAGGTGGGAAAGACTCGGATGGGTTCCACGGCTCGGCGGCAAGAGCCGCGACTACTGCTAGCCGCCCAAACGGGCCAGGGCGTCGCGTGCATGTTGGACCGCGACGGCGTCGGCGTGCGCGCCAGTTGCGCTCGCGGCAAGCCGGTAGTGAGGCAGGGCGTGCTCGCGATCACCGATCGCTTCATAGGTGCGTGCGAGATTGAGTTGGGCCTGCGCGCTTTGCGGACACGCCGTCGCCGCGTCCTGGTAGTAGCCGAGCGCATGGCTAAAGTCACTCGCGCCGAAGCGCTCGCCGCCCTTGCGCGTCGCTACCTTGAGGACGGCGGTATCGCATCCGCCGGGCGGCGGCGTGGCGGTGCGGTATGCTGCGCTGGCCTGCTGGGCCTGAACCGCGGCGAGTTGCTGTTTCATCTGGTCGAGCTGCGTTTGCTGCTGTTCGAGCAGTTGCTTGTTCTCATTGATGGCGCCCTGTTCGCATCCGCAGAATATCGCCGCGATCAGCCCAACCAGAACGACAGATATGACCGGAAGTTGTTTCGCCCGCCGCATTGCGCCCTTAAATTCCCGCGCCCTCCAAACCGTGTCAACAATCGGCGCAAAGGGCCGGTGATATTCGCCGCCGCTCCGTGTTTCTCCGTAATCATCTGTAATTCGCGCTGACTGGTGTGGATGACCGTCAAGCATCGCCATATCGCGGTGGGTGGCATGTCGCCCGCACTGTCGCTACCTTGGATGGGCCATGGGTTCTCACGGGTGGTCCCGTGTGTCGAACGACGGAGGAAAGTGGGTGCGAAGAGTAAGTCGTGCGACGCGGATCAACGATACGGACCCTGCGCGATCGTTATTCGCGGGTTTTATTTTCATGACCTTGTTCTTTGTGGGGGTGATCCTGATGCTTGCGGGCCCGTCTGCGACGGTGGCGCACGCCCAAACCTTGCCGCGTGAAGCATTGCAGACCCTGCTTACTGGCAACGGGCGTTATGTTGGCAATACCGCCATCCGCCCCAATCCGGCGCATCGCCCGTCCGACGCCAAACAGCATCCGATCGCGACGGTGCTCTCATGCTCGGATTCGCGCGTGCCACCGGAAATTCTATTCGACCAGGGTGTCGGCGGTATTTTCGTGGTACGGGAGGCGGGTAACACTTACAACGCGCTCGGCTTCGAGAGTATCGAGTATGCGGTTACGCAACTGAAAACGCCGCTGATCGTCGTGTTGGGGCATGACAGTTGCGGCGCCGTAACCGCCGCAGTCGATTCGTATCCCAAACCGAACGTCGGCCCCCTCCGTAAGAACATCTATCCGGCGGTACGCAAGGCACTCAAGCTGCCTCACAATGACCAGGAAGAATTGATTTCCAACGCGGTCGACCAGAACGCCATTCTGATGGCGAGGAGCTTGGCCGAGAAGCAGGCACTCAAAAAGTTGATCAAGACCGGCGATCTCGAAATTGTGGCGGCGCGTTACAATCTCACGACCGGCGCGGTCAAGATTCTCGAGCGCGAGGCCAATTC
>JBOHWJ010000398.1:0-2507 GCA_050736495.1 Binataceae bacterium (SeqCode)
CACATGCCCTGCGCGGCGCGGCTCAGCTCGACGAGCACGGAGCGGTCGAATTCGAGCGTGTCGGCCAGATTCTGGGCAAAGTAACCGATTTCGACGCGATCGCCGACTACGCGTTGGCCCGCGCTGAGCCTGTCGACGCCGGCCAGCAGCCGAATCATAGTCGACTTGCCGGCGCCGTTGGGGCCGACCAGCGCGATGCGCGCGCCGCGTTCGATTTCGATATCGACGCCGTCGTAAACCGCTAGTTCGCCGTAGCGCTTGACCGCGCCGCATAATTCGATTGCGCGCCGGGCGCTGCGCTCGCACGCTGGAAAGGCTATCGCGGGCGGCTTTTCGAGACCTGGCGGTGGTTTCAGCCGCTCGACTTTATCGAGCTGCTTGATGCGGCTCTGCACGAGCTTGGCCTTGCTCGCCTGGTAGCGAAAGCGGCTGATGAAGGCCTCCATGTGCTCGATCTCGGTACGCTGCTTTTCGTAGGCGGCAAGCTCGGCCGCGAAGCGGGTCTCGCGTTCGGCCAGGTATACGGAATAGTTGCCGTTGTATTCGGTCAGATTGCCGCGTGCGACTTCGACCGTGCGCCGCGTCACACGGTCGAGAAAATAGCGATCATGTGAGACCAGGATAATGCCGCCCTCGTAGTCGGCGAGAAAGTCCTCGAGCCAGTTGCGCGCCTCGATATCGAGATGGTTGGTGGGCTCGTCTAGCATCAGGAACTCGGGCCGCTGCAAGAGCAGCTTGGCCAGCGCCACTCGCATTCGGATGCCGCCCGAAAACTCCGCGACGTCACGCGCCAAGTCCTTCTCCGTGAAGCCGAGGCCGAACAGCACCGCGGTTGCGCGGCTGTCCGCGGTGTAAAAGTCATGGCGTTCGAGTTCGCTCAAGACCTCGCCGAGTTCGTTCAATGCGGAGTCGTGTACCGGGCTGGCGCTCTGATGGGCGAGAATTTCCTCGATTTCGAGGCGGCGGCGGTCCAACGCGCGCATCTCGGCCAGCGCTGACAGCGTCTCCTCCAGCAGCGGGCGGCCGCCCATCTCGGGCGAGTCCTGTGCAAGGTAACCGACGCTGGTACGCTGCGGCCTGCTGATGCGGCCCGAATCGGGTTCGATCAGACCGGCGATAATGCGCAGCAAGGTCGACTTGCCGGCGCCATTGAGGCCGACCAGGCCGATCCGTCCGTCGTCGGCTATCGACCAGCTCGCGCCGTCGAAAATGGTCCGGCCGCCGTAGGATTTGTGCACTTTATCGAGCGTCAGCATGAATCCGGCAACTTCTCGCCCTGTTCAAACCATTTATAGTAGCGGCCCGGCGGCGCGCACGAAAGTACGCGGACGCCACGAAGGTGCGCCGGTAGGGTATCGCGGAGCGCCGGCGTTAATGTTGAAATGCATATAAGCGCTGTTCAGTGAGCGTGAAATGCACACGAAAGGCGCGCAAGGGCCGTCGATTTAACCGTGCAACATGCGTAAGATCGGGCATGCGTGCGCGCTGGTGGCGCCGCCTCAGGAGGGACGCAGGATGCCGGCGATACGAGACGGCGACCGGGTACTGATTATCGATCGCAAGCTGTTCAAGGATGACAATACACGTTTTTTTGTCGGAGTGGTCGAGGAATACGACGAAACCACCGTCCGCGTGCGCGGCTATCCCTTCCATCTGAGCCCATACGAGGTGTCTGGCTCGGAGCGTCACGGCGAGGAACGTGTGCGCATCATTTCGCTCTCGGCCGGCGACCTTATCTACATGCTCTCGCGCGAACTGGATGTGGCCAAACTCCAGTTGAGACGTTCGCCCAAATCGCTGATGCTGACCGATGGCGAGGCCTTATCGGTCGATCTGAGCGAATGGTTGTTGCGCGTGTAGCGGGCGCACCATTTTAAGACCGACGGCCTTCGCCGCGCGGGCGGAGGCTGGAGGTAAAAAACTCGGCGCGGAGATGATTCTTCAGTAGGCGTGCGCTTCAATGAAGATGGGCGATCAATTTGCCGGTCTCGCTGGTGTCGTACGCGCATAGCTCACGCAATTCGACCGTGAAACGGCGCGAGTTGAGCGCTTCCAGCATCGCCTGCACCGGCGCCGATTCCATCTCAGACTCCATCACAACGAGATCGTAGCGTTCCTCCAGGATCGGGATAAAGCCGAGGTCGAAGGCGTCGGCCGCGACGCGAATCGCGACGCCAGTGTCGGCCTCGCCGTTGGCGATCGCGGCGGCGACTTCGAGGTGGCCGCGCGCTTCGCGCTCATAACCGATGATGTTCGCGGCGGATAGCCCCAAGGCGGCGAGCGTTTCATCGAGCACGGCGCGCGCGCCGGCGCCGCGTTCACGATTGACGATGCGCAAACCGGGGCAGGCGAGATCGGCGAAGCCGCCGATACCGAGCGGGTTGCCCGGACGTATTGCGAGGCCGAGTTCCCAGCGCGCGAAATTGACTACCGCAACGCGCCGATGTTTGAGCGCGCGGCGCACCGGCGCGAGGTTGTACTCACCGCTGCGCGGGTCGCGCATATGG
>JBOHWJ010000399.1:0-9451 GCA_050736495.1 Binataceae bacterium (SeqCode)
GGCACGGCCGATACCGCCGCCGCCGCGCTGGTGGCCGAGCGC
Source organism: Binataceae bacterium (SeqCode) (assembly GCA_050736495.1). GTDB lineage: Bacteria > Desulfobacterota > Binatia > Binatales > Binataceae > JBOHWJ01. Next base: position 43 of record JBOHWJ010000399.1, read on the forward strand.
GACGAACTCGCGGCCGCCGGCCGCGAACTCGAAACGTTGCGCATGGCGCTGGCTGAACGCGCGCGCACGCGCACGTTCCTCGAACGCCGCCTCGCCGCCATCGCCGAGCTCGAGCCGGGTCATCAGACCCGGCTCACCGAACTCGGCGAGCGCGCCACCGCCGCACGCGCGGAGCGCGCCACAGCCGGCGCGCGACTGGCCCGCGCTATCAACGCCGACGACGGCGTCAGCGAAGCCGCTCTCTCCGCCCTGCGCGATCAGCATCGCGAGGCCGAACGCGCCTTGCGCGAATGCGAAAAGCGCGCCGAAAACCTCAAGGATGAACTCTCCGAACTGGTGCGCGAAGCCGCCGTGCTGCGCGGCCGGCTTGGCGATTTGGCCGGTGAGCGCGCTGACCTCAGCGAAAAGCTCCGCGCCGCCGATGGCGAAATTCCCGCATTGGGGACGGCCGCCACTCGCGCCCAAACCGAGCTCGCCGCCGGCGAGGCGGCGCTGCTCGCGGCGCGCGATGAGCTACGCGGTCTTGAGGATGCGCGGCGCGAGGCCGGCGAACGCGAAATCGAGGCGCGTAGCGCGGCCGACTATCATGGTTCTACCGTTACCGCCGCACGCGAAGCGCTGGCGCTGGCCGCGGCGCGCGCCGAACGTATCCTGCCTAACGGGGCCGGCGAACGGCTGCGCAGCGTGCTCGAATCATTCAACGGCGATCGCCCCGCCGCCGACCCCGCGATGCTGCTCGAAGTCATCAAGGCGCCCGCTGCCTTGGAGCCGGCGCTGCGCGCGGTGTTGGGCGACGAACTCGACGCGGTCATCGTCGAATCGCCGCGCTTCGCACTGCGCGCGATAGAAATTCTAAAGGAGAAGCAGGCCGGCCGCCTGAGCTTCATCCCCGAATCGATAACGCCGGCGTTGACGCATCAGACGATCCACGCATCCGGAATCGTCGGCCGCCTGCTCGATATGGTCGAGGTCGAACCGCGCTTCGGCCCGCTGGCCGAGGCCGTGATGGGTCATGTGATAGTGGCCGAGGATCTGCGCGCCGCACTCAGCGCCTCCAACCTCAACGGCTATGGCACGGTCTTCGTAACGCGCGAGGGCGACGTATTTCATCCCGGCCTCATGATTCGCGGCGGCAGTTCCCATGGCAGCGCGGACGGCGGCTGGACCAACGGACACGACGGCACGCTCACGCCCGAAGGGGCCGCACATAAGCTTGCCGAAGCCGAAGCCGAGCACGCGGCGCTCGTCAGCGGCCACGAACAAGCGCGCATGGCCCATAGCGAGGCCCGCCAGGCGCTGGAGGCGGCGGACACGCGAGTGCAACAAGCCGAACGCGCCGCCGCCGACGGGCGCGCCGCCATCGCCAAGGCCGAGCAACTGCTCGCGCTGGCGGAGGCCAGCCGCAACAACGCCAACCGGAGGGTTGAAGAGTTGGGAGGGCTGGTCGTGTCGTCCAACGCGCGGCTCGAAGAATTGGCACGGCTCGAACAGGAGGCGCGCGCACGCCTCAACCAGGGCGCCGACGAACTCGCCGAGAAAAAGGCGGACGCGCGGCGGCTTGGCGATGCGATGCTCGAAGCGGGCGCCAAGGTGCAGGCGCGCGAGGCGCGCATTAGCGCACTCGAACAGGAATTGCATTATCAGCGGCGCATGGCCGACGAGGTCGAGGCGCAAATCGCCGAGACCCGCGTGCAACTGGAGCGCGCCGAGACCGAGCGCGCGGATTTCCAGCGCGAACTTGAAAATCTAGCTTTGCAGGACGACTCCGCAGCCGCGCGCCATCAGGAACTCGCCGCGGCGGTCGAAGAGCTGACGGCGCGATGCGCCGGGCGTGAACGCGAGGTTACGGAGGCGCGCGCCAAGCTAGAGCGCACGCGCGAAGTCGTGAGCGCGCTCGAAGCCGAGGCGCTTGAGTGTAACCTCAAGCGCGAGCGCGCACGCACGCTGATCGAGGAGTTGGAGCGCGGCTTCGTCGAGAAATTCCAAGCCGAGTTTGCCGCGGTCGCCGCCGAACTCGAGGCCGCTCTGGCCGGGCGCGACATCGCCCGCGACGATCAACGCCAAAGTGAATTGCGGGCCAAGGCGGAACGTATCGGCGAGGTGAACCTCGCCGCCGAAAGTGAAGTCAAGGAACTTGAGGAGCGGGCCGGCGCGCTCAGCGCCGAACGCGCCGATTTACAGAGCGCTGTCACCGACCTGACCCACACGATTCAGCGACTCAATCGCGAGGCGCGCAAACGCTTCGCCGAAACCTTCGAGGGCGCGGCCAAAAATTTTGAGCAACTTTTCCCCAAGCTCCTGCGCGGCGGCAAAGGGCGGCTCGAATTGACCGCTGCCGACGACGTACTCGAAGCCGGCGTCAACATCCTGGTGCAGCCGGCCGGCAAGAAGGTCAAGGAAATTGGTCTGCTCTCGGGCGGCGAGAAAGCGCTTTCCGCGATGGCGCTGATCTTCTCGCTGTTCCTGCTGAACCCGAGTCCGTTCTGTATCATGGACGAGGTCGACGCGCCGCTTGACGAGTTCAGTCTCGCGGCTTTCACTTCGCTGGTGTGCGAGCTCAAGGAACGCTCGCAGTTCATCGTCATCACGCACAACCAGCGTACGATGCAGGCGGCCGACAATATTCACGGTGTCACGATGGAGCGTCCGGGCATCTCGCGCGTCATTTCGCTCACAATCCCCGAAGCCGCGTAGTCAAGGCGTAGGCTGCGCATGGAGAGATGACTCCCGGCGCGCGCGGATGAGCGCAAAAACGAAACACCTGCGCGCGTTTGCACGGATTTGCGGCGCAACCGTTTCGGATTGGCGGCCGTGCTGTTATCCTGTGGTGCGCGCCGCATCGGCGAGCGGCGAATCCAGGGGAATTGCCGGCCACGATTCGCGCGTAAGCGCCTCGTCGGCCACGGCAACCAGCGACGAGGCTTAAAGCGGTGTCGACCCTCCAATTATTGATGTTGATTGCGGTGCTGGTACAGCTTCCGCTGCTCGGAGCCGCAACTCTTCTCGAGTTCAGCCTGCGCAAGCGCCGGCCACAGTTTGTCGGCGAGCCGGGCGCAGGTTCAACGCCCCGCACCGAACCGGCCGTGAAGCCGCCACCGCCCGCGCCCGATCTCAAAGCGGAGCCGCAAGCTAAAGAGCCGATGGCCGCGGGTCCTGGCGCTGACGAGCATGCCGAACCGACTGCGGAGGCCGCCGCGAAGGCCGCGCCAACGCCATCGGAAGAGAGCAAATTCGCGCCATCAGTCACCGTCGAAACGCCGCCGCAGGTTGAGCCCGAGCCTGCGCCAGAGGTCGCGCGCGACGGCGCCGCATCGCATCAAGCCGCGCCGTCGCAAGCTCTGGCGGTGCCGCGGAAGCCCGTACCTTTCGAAGCTACCGCGCCAGCAGCCGAGGACACTGGGGCCAAGGCGCCGGCCCTCGCGCCGGTCGTCGAGGCGCCGCGCACACCCAAGCGCATTGGCTTGGGTTTGCGCAAGACGCGCGAGAATTTTCTCGCGCGAATCCGCGCCGCGATCACCGGCAGTGCGCGTCTCGACGACATTTACGAAGGACTCGAAGAGGCACTCATCAGCGCTGACGTCGGCGTCGAAGCGAGCCTCAAGCTGGTCGAGGCGGTACGTGCCCGGCTGAAGAACGACACCCGCGCCGAAGTAATCCGCGAAGCGCTCAAGAACGAAATCGAGCGCATACTGACGGCGGCCGAGCGGCCAATGGCCAACAGCGGCGACAGCCCGCTGGTCATTATGATGGCGGGCGTCAACGGCGTCGGCAAAACCACGACAGTGGCGAAGCTTGCGGCAGTGCTCAAGGCGGAACGCGGACCAGTACTGGTCGCGGCCGCCGACACGTTTCGCGCCGCGGCTATCGATCAACTCCAGGTATGGTGCGATCGCGTCGGCGTCGACCTAATCAAGCAGAAGCAGGGCTCCGACCCGGCTGCGGTGGCGTTCGACGCGGTCAAGGCCGCAATCGCGCGCAAAGCCAGCGCGGTTCTCATCGACACCGCCGGACGCCTGCAGACCAAGGTCAACCTGATGGAGGAGTTGAAGAAGATCGCGCGCGTGGCCGGACGCGAACTGCCGGGCGCGCCTCACGAGACCTGGCTCGTGCTCGACGCCACCACCGGGCAGAACGCGCTCAGCCAGGCTCGGCTTTTCGGCGAGGCGATCCCGCTCACCGGTGTAATTCTGGCGAAGCTCGACAGTACTGCGAAGGGCGGCGTGGTGGTCGGAATCGCGGAGCGTCTAAAGCTTCCGGTGCGCTTTGTCGGGCTAGGTGAAGACCTCGAAGACTTACGCCCCTTTGAGCCGCACGAATTTGTCGAAGCGCTGTTTTCTGAAGCTGAGAATGACAGTCAGCCTGCCAGCGGCTCTTATGCAGCTTGACAGTACTGCTAATCGAAAATTAAAGTTAAGGTGGAATTTAACGAGCTATGGCGATTGAGGCCCTGAAGGAACTCGAAGAGCGGATCCAAGCTTCGGTTAACCGGATCCAGCAGTTGCAGCGCGAAAACGAGCAATTGGCCCAACGGCTGGCCGAGAGCGAACAACGGCATAACCAGGCAACCGCGCAATTGAAAGAACGCGAGACCGAGCGCGAGGAAATCAAAAACCGGATCGAGCATATCCTGACCCGCTTCGACGGTATCGACCTCGGCTGAGCTATGTGAGTATGAAGGGCGTCAACGTCGAGATAATGGGACAAACCCTGGTCGTCAGCAGCGATGCGGGAGACGATTGGGCGCGTGCCTTGGCGGCGGCGGTTGACGAGAAGATCAGGAATATTCGAGCCGGCAGCCAGACGGTGAATTCCGTCAATCTGGTAATTCTAGCCGCGTTGAATTTCGCCGACGAACTGGAGCGCCTGCGTCGCGATCACCAGCAGGTGCTGGATCATATCGCGACCCTGAGCAGACAGCTCTCCGAGGCGATCGACCGGCATTAAGCCGATACTTGTGGCTGTTCGCGCGTTTGCACGGTAAATTGGGATAGGTACAAGGTGGGCGGGGATTAGTGGGGCCAACGACTGAAGGCGCGAAGCGGCGCTAGCGGACGACAGGACCCGTGTAAGCTTTATCCGCTTATGTATAACGGCTTCAAACCGCTCGCGCGCACGACGAGTTGTTCGTGAACGCCGGGTGGTTTTCCGCGGATCGCAGGATGCGCGCTCGATGACCGAGACAATATTTAGGTCACTGATGTAGACCCCGCACCCGCCACCATGGCGAAATGCGTGGCGGATGAAAAAAAATACGTCAGGCGGATCCTGCGGGACGCTCGCCTTGCGTTAGATGGAGATTGGGTTGCGGGTCTTTCCGCCACCATACAGGCTCGTCTGATCGCGTCGGACTGCTACCGTGATTGCGCCCGCGTAGTTTTATATTCGTCCAACGAAAACGAAGTTCGAACCAGTCTGATCTGCGCCGACGCGCTCGTGTCAGGCCGGGTCGTCTATTTTCCCCGCATAGCAGCGGAACATCGCGACCTCTCCTTGGTCCGAGTCAGGGACCCAGCGGACTTCAGGCCCGGCGCCTTCGGGATCCTCGAACCCGCGGGGGCAGAGATAGCCGCACCCGAACAGCTCGGGCGCGCGCTTATCTGTGTCCCTGGTGTGGCATTCAGCATGCGGGGACAGCGCCTCGGCCGCGGCGGCGGCTATTACGATCGCTTGATAGCGCGCGCCGCACCGCAGGTGGTCACGGCCGGTCTCGCCTATTCATTCCAGGTGTTGGATAGGCTCCCCGAGTCGCCGCATGACCGGCGGCTCGACTTAATCGCTACCGAGTCAGCCATTTTCGCGGCAGGCCGCACGCCACGGCCCGTCGCGCCATGGCCGGACCAAGGAGGAATACCCAGGTGTTGACAATTGGAGCACTGGTCCTGGGAATTGTGCTGAGTGGCGCGGCCTTTTTTCTGTTCGATGCAATGCGCCGGCGCAAGGACGCCAACGCATCTCAGGCCGCGGCCAGTGAAGCCGAACGGATCATCGAAGAAGCGAAAACCCGCAGTGAACTGCTGCTCAAGGAGGCAGAGCTCAAGGCCAAAGATCTCGTCGTCGGCGCTCGTGCCGACAGCGAACGTGAACTGAGGGAGCGGCGGCGCGAAATGAGTGCCGTCGAAAGCAAATTGCAGGCGCGTGAGGAAAGCTTCGAGAAGCGGCTCGAAGTCTTCGAACGGCGCGAAGCCGAGCTTAACCGTCGCGATCAAAACCTCCGCAACCGCGAAAAATCACTCACCGACAAGGAGGGTGAGCACCAGGCACTGATCGAGGAAGCCCGCAATCGTATCGAGACCGTCGCCGGCCTCACCCGTGAGGAAGCCAAGCGGACAATCATCGAGGAGATGGTAGGGCAGGCCCGCCATGAAGCCAACCGCCATATTCGCGTGGTTGAGGAGGAAGCCCGCGAGGAAGCCGACCGCCGCGCCAAGCGTATCGTTTCGATCGCGATCGAGCGCCTCGCAGGCGAATTTGTCGCCGAGCGCACGGTCTCGGTGATCACGCTGCCATCGGACGAAATGAAGGGACGAATCATCGGCCGCGAGGGCCGCAACATCCGCGCGATCGAAGCGGCCACCGGCGTCGACATTATCATCGACGATACTCCAGAGGCGGTCGTTATCTCATGCCACAATCCGATTCGGCGCGAGATCGCGCGGGTCGCCCTCGAACGGCTCATCTCCGACGGCCGCATCCATCCTGGGCGAATCGAAGAGGTCGTACGCAAGGCTGAGCAGGAGGTTGAGGAGTCGATCAAGGAAGCCGGACAGCGCGCGCTCATCGAAGTCGGCGTCCACGGCGTGCATCCGGAACTGACCAAGCTGTTGGGGATGCTGAAATATCGCTACAGCTACGCGCAGAATGTTCTGATGCATTCAATCGAAGCGGCGTTCATCTGTGGTGCGATGGCGGCGGAATTGGGACTCAACGAAAAACAGGCGCGGCGCGCCGCCCTGCTCCACGACATCGGCAAGGCCTTGACACACGAGGTCGAGGGCTCTCACGCGCTCATCGGCGCCGAGCTTGCGCGCAAATATGGCGAATCGGCCAAGATCGTCAACGCCATTGCGGCCCATCACGAAGAGGTCAAGGCCGAAACCATTCTGGCGCCGCTGGTCGACGCCGCCGACGCACTTTCGGGCGCACGTCCGGGCGCGCGGCGCGAAGTGCTGGAAAGTTACGTTAAACGGCTCGAGGATCTCGAAACTATCGCGAGATCGTTTAAGGGCGTGGACAAATGCTTCGCAGTGCAGGCGGGGCGTGAGATGCGCGTGATCGTCGAACCCAACCAGGTCTCCGACGAGGACGCGACGATGTTGGCGCGCGACGTCGCGCGCAAAATCGAAACCGACATGACCTACCCGGGGCAGATTCGCGTAACGGTTATCCGCGAGACGCGGGCGACCGAACTGGCGCGCTAGGCCGCGGCTACGCGGCCAGTGGGCATGGTAAGTTGAGGACGCGCCGCGCGCATAATGCGGACGGCGCGTCCTTTTTTTCGTCGCACGCGATCGCGCTGAAACGCCAATCGCCTTTACGGGCGCGGGCCCGCCGGAGTATGATTGCGACCTGTGCCAACCACGCGCGAAGTCCTCGAGATCACCATCGCTCTGGAAAAGCGGAGCATGGCGCTGTACGCGCGCTTCGCGAAAATCTTTGCCGCCGAACCGGCCTTGCACGAGTTCTGGTTCGACATGGCGCGTGACGAGGCCCGCCACGTCGGCGCGCTCGACCTGGTTTCGACTGTGCTCGACCTTCAGGGCGTGCTCGACAAGCGCAGTCCGATTCCAGTGCAGGCTTCAACCATCTCGCGTCTGCGCGAAGTGCTTGAGCGTTACATGGCCGCGCCCGACACCGACTTTCCCATCGAGCGCGCGCTCGCGATTGCGGTCGAGGTCGAAGAAACCGAACTCGAGGATATGGTCGCCGACCTGCTGAAAGCGCTGCAGGAGCGTGGCGAGTACGAGCGTTGCCTGCGGCTGTTGGTGCACGACCTCGGCGAACTTAGCTACATGATCGAGCAATACTGCCAGGATAGCGCTCTGCTTCAACGCTGCGACGAATTGGTCAATCATCACGCCGAGACCCTGCGCGTCTCCGCTCGTTAATGGACGCGGCGTCGCGGCAATCGTGGCGTCCCCCTTGGAAGAGCGCGCGCGGGTGGTTATATATGATCCCTGCGCTGAGGAGTCGGCTAATTGGCAAGCCACCTGACTCTGGATCAGGCGATTGCAGGTTCGAGTCCTGCCTCCTCAGCCAACTTCGCCACACCATCGTGACGACCATCGAAATGGTCCCATCGTCTAGTGGTTAGGACACCGGCCTCTCACGTCGGGAACGCGGGTTCGACTCCCGCTGGGATCACCAAGTAAATCAACTATTTATGAGCCACCGCCACCCGGGATCGCTCTTTTGGTACCGAGGGAGATGTGATTTCAGAAATCCAACAGGATCTCCGCAGGGTCGATCCCAGTTCTGCGGAGCGTCGATCATATTTTTGTCATCTTTCGGTTAAGTGTTGGTGCGATGGCTACCCGGTCGCATCGGCCTTCGATGAAACCGATGGTCAGCGAATTCTCGTTCTATAGACTCGCAACCGTAGGCTGGGCCAATCGCCTGCTCCGAGATACGGTTCCATTGTTGCACGGAGCCGCACCTGAAGGCGTGACGCTCGACCTCTCTAATCTCGTATTCGTGGACACTTTCGGAATCACATATCTAGCGGCCTGCTTTCATGCTGTCACTTCAAGTGTTCGTGGTTTCGTGCGGCCGCCACGCAAGAAAGAGGTCGACGACTATCTCCTTGATGTTGGACTTTACGAGGCTGGCGGGCTGGGCGGTCATTTCAGGCCTCGCAAACCGAGTGCGGACAGAGTCGATCTCATCCATGTCACGGAGTTGGAACCACTGTTTATCGACCAACTCTTAGATTTCCTGGAGCACATGCAGCCTTTCGAAGAGGGGCTCCGACCATCAATGCGCATGGCGTTGCTCGAGCTAATCCAAAATTTTGCTGAGCACTCTGGGTCCAAAGCTGGCGCTTGGGTCTCTGGCCAATTCCATCCCCAACGCAATCGGATCACGCTATGCGTGCTCGATCTCGGTCGTGGAATTCCAAGCGCACTACGGGGCCTGCCCAAGTATCGGCGTCTCGGAGATGCGCGTCTCGTTGAACTCGCGAGCGAAGAAGGAATCTCCTCGGTCCCGCACGCATCACGTGGGCTCGGGCTGAACACGATTAGACGCTTTGTCAGGAGTAATGGCGGCTTGTTGAAGCTCGTGGCAGGCGAGGGTCAAGTGACGTTTCGTCCGGATCGGCGACCCGAATCAAAGAAGCTTGACTTGCCTTTTCCAGGTACTATAGCGTTCTTGTCCCTTGTCCCTACGAAAAGAGGGCTTTTTGCTCTAGAAT
>JBOHWJ010000400.1:0-8574 GCA_050736495.1 Binataceae bacterium (SeqCode)
GAGCTGCGTTTGCCTACTCATTAGGAGGGGCGGACGCTGAACCTGTTGGTATGGCGTTGATTGGTTTTAGCCTTTAGTTAGAGTTTTAGCGACTTGAATTCACAATAAGTTGCGCCACGGCACTGGAGTGGTTTCCGCTCATATCTGGCATTTGCATTGCGGCGCCGGCTCGTCCGGACACTGTAAGTACTAAAAGTATTCTAATCTGTCTAACGCAATGGGAAGTATTCACAGCTCAGCCACCTCGCTGGACACACCTTTGTCGGCAAGCTCCTTCGAGGCGGCTGCGCCGCGGGCCGGGAAAAGGAGCAGGTTATGGGAACTGTGGGCAGGGTGGAAAAGGATCGCGCGTAAAATCGGCGATTTCCAGGCCAGGGTTCTCCTGACCATCTTCTACTTTGTGTTACTGGCACCGTTCGCCCTGATCGTGCGCCGCACTTCGGACCCGCTGGCGATCAAGCCCGGAACGCTGCGGGGATGGGGCGCCAGAGAGAGTGCTGACAAGTACACAGTGGAAATGGCGCACAATCAATTTTAGGCTTTCACATTTGGTCGGCTATCGGCAAAAAGCGATCGATGGAAGCGAATTTCAAGTGTTGATTCTCGGCGTTTCCTGCTATTTCCACGATGCGGCCGCCGCTCTGTTGCGTGACGGCCAACTGGTCGCCGCCGCCGAAGAGGAGCGATTCTCACGCAAAAAGCACGACTATGACTTTCCCGGGAACGCCATCGACTTTTGCCTGCGCAACGCCGGAATCAAGCCGGTGGATCTCGATTATGTGGTCTTCTTCGAAAAGCCGTTCCTCAAGTTCGAGCGCCTGCTGCTCACAAGCATGCAGACCTTTCCGCGTTCGCTGCGCGTCTTTCGCGAGGCGATGCTGACCTGGCTCGGCGACAAGATCTGGATCCGCCACCTGATCCAGGACAAGCTCGGCGTCCCCAAGGAAAAAATCCTCTTTAGCGAGCACCATCTTTCCCACGCGGCCAGTTCTTTCCTGTGTTCCCCATTTGCGGAAGCGGCGATCCTGACGATCGATGGCGTTGGCGAATGGACCACGGCCAGTCTCGGGGTCGGGAAAGGGACAGAGGTCCGCCTGCTCAAGGAAATCCGCTTTCCTCATTCGTTGGGACTGCTCTACAGCGCCTTTACTGCTTTCCTCGGTTTCGAGGTTAACGAAGGCGAATACAAGGTCATGGGGATGGCACCGTTCGGGAAGCCCAACTACGTCGACGAGGTAAAGAAGCTCGTCCGACTGCATAGCGACGGCAGTTTCGAACTCGACATGGACTACTTCAGCTTCCACCATTCGACCGAACAGACCTATAACAGGAAATTCGTCGGACTGTTTGGAACGCCGCGCCCGCCAGAGTCGCATTTCTTTACGGAAAACAGCGGCTATCCGTCATACTTCGGGGAAAAGCCCTCGAATTACGGCGCACTGTGCCAGGAAAACCAGCATTACGCGGATATCGCCGCGAGCATCCAGGTCGTGATTGAAGAAGCGGTGCTGAATCTGGCGCGTGAGGCCCAGGTTGAGACCGGCTGCAAAAATCTCTGTATGGCGGGCGGGGTGGCGCTCAACAGCGTCGCCAACGGGCGCGTGCTGCGCGAAACGTCATTCGAACGGCTGTATATTCAGCCCGCCGCCGGCGATGCGGGCGGGGCGCTTGGCGCCGCGCTATTCGGCTATCACACCGTACTTGGACAGCCGCGCTCGTTCGTGATGGAGCATGCTTACTGGGGTGAGGAACACAGCGCGGCGGAAACCGAAGCTTTTCTCATGAGTGCCGGGATTGCTTATGAACGATGCGCCAATCAGCAGGAACTGATCGGCCGATGCGTAGATACTCTGGCGCAGGGCGAGGTGCTGGGATGGCTGCAGGGGCGATTTGAATGGGGGCCGAGGGCACTGGGCAATCGCAGCATCCTCGCCGATCCGCGCCGGGCCGACATGAAGGAGGCGGTCAACGTCAAAATCAAGTTCAGAGAACCGTTTCGGCCCTTTGCTCCCTCGGTGTTGGCGGAGCGGGCCGCAGAGTATTTCGAGATCGGCGCGTGTGACGGCCTGTACCCCTCCCGATTCATGCTGAATGTGGCCCCGGTACACAACGACAAACGTGAGGTGGTCCCGGCCACCACCCACGTCGACGGCACGGGACGGCTTCAGACCGTGGCCCGAGAGGCGAATCCGCTCTACTATTCGCTGATCGAATCGTTTGGACAGCTAACCGGAGTGCCCGTGCTGCTAAATACGTCGTTCAATTTGCGCGGTGAACCAATCGTCAATACCCCGGCTCAGGCCTACAGCACTTTTGCGCGCAGCGGTATCGATGTCTTGGTAATGGGCGATTATATCGTTTACAAGGACCGCGGGTAGCGCCGACTGGAGCGTGTAATGAAGTTTTTTCAGGGAATCGGACAGCGGGCTTTGACGGCCTCGGAGCTGCTGGGGTTCTTTGGACGGACCAAGTGGTGGTGGCTGACCCCGATGCTACTGGTACTGTTCATCCTCGGCCTGATGGTGGTTTTCGTCCAGACGTCGGCGGTCGCGCCCTTTATTTATACTCTGTTCTGAGAACTCGGTCAGTGATTGGCCGGAAAAGAGCTGCCCGGCGGCCTGATGAACCCGCCGCGTACCCGCACCCGTAAGCCGGCCGAAGCCTTCGGAGGCAATCATTTGACGACGGCCAACCGCGATAGACTTTCATTAAAGGTCGCAGTTCTCCTGTTCTCAACACTCTTATCTCTTTTTGGAGCTGAATGGCTTTATCGCTTCAAGCTCACACTTGGAAAGTCTCGTCAACAAATTGACTATAGCTATCGTGTAGCCTCGAATGTCCCGGTTGAGTACGATGAAAACTATGGAGAGCACCCGAAACCGAATCTGGAATCCTTTGATTGCTTCGTCAGGGACGGAAGGGTCGCATGGGGTTCGGTAGTCACGCATTCAAATCGCGACGGCCTCGGCGGCAAGACGACGCTCGAGGAATATGAAAAGGCCGATATCAGGATCCTGGTATTTGGCGACTCCTTTTCAGACTGGACTCAGGGAGGCGCCACCTGGCCTGATCTGTTGCAGGCGCATCTTGAGAGAGATCTAGGCAAAAAGGTCGCCGTGGTGGATTACGGGCGGGCTGGATATGGAGTCTTGCAGATGCTCGATCTTGCGGCCACCAAGATTAATCAACTTCATCCGAATCTGGCCATTATTGCCGCGATAGGAGATGATTTCTCGAGAGCACGCTGGTGGTCAAGGGAAGTTGATAAGGATGGCATGACGCGGTTCATGCTATCGACAAGGAAGAACAATTTTGACGATTACCGCTTCGCAGTTGACCAACTGCTTGTGGTGCCAGAGGCAACTCGTCAATGGTGCGAACAGGAGCTCGTTCGCCCCGACGCCCAGGATCCTACACTGGAAAAGGCGAATAGGCAGTTCGCAAAGATAAGACGGGAAGTGGAGAGCGTCCGAAAGGCAGTGCCCTTATTATCATGGGACCATTCTTTTCTCTACAAACGACTTGTTACGGGAAATCCTTACGGGTTTCCCGACGGCAATATGCCACGAATATCGATAACGGACCTCCGCCAGGATCGAAGGGCCACCAAAGATCTGAGGCGGATACGGAAAGCAGGGACACCTCTTCTTCTTGCTTACCTGCCAACAATGCAAGAGTTGAAGAGCCGCAAAGTTATCGCGAGCTATCAGGACCTGCTGTTGATGAACAGCGTTGAACGAATGCTCAACCTGCGTTTCCGACTGGTCCAGCAGGAATATCACGGAGAGTTGCCGCACAAGATCGACTTGCAGCCATACGACTGGCATCCGAACCGCCGAGGACTGGAAGTTTACGCGGCGGTGGTTGCCCACATGGCCTTGTCAGAACTGCCGCGGCGTTCTAGCGCTTCCGGCCGTTCCATCACGAAGGCGGGGGATAAACTACAGGCAAAGACGTTGGCGGCGGGCCTTACATCCGAAAGCCGGTAAAGCTGTGGCACGTCTCGCCGCGCCACAGGGTCGCCGCAAACGTGAGATCATGTTGCGCAGATCCGAAATGCGGGTGAACCGGGAGGAAAAGGTGTGGAGTCTTAGCCCCTACAGAGTATTGCGAGACTTAGGCATGCTCAGCGGGGGCCGAGGAGGATTTCCTGCCGCAATGAAATCCCAGAGAGGAAGAAGCTTCTGATGGATACCACCATTATCTTTCATGTAGATTCCACACACGAACTCCGCAAGCGGGCGGAGGCTATCGTCGGGCGCGTGGAGGAAAAGGGCTACGCCCTGATCCGCGGATTGTTCGGCAGGGACGCGATAGGGAAATGCACCTCCGCCGTCTATGCGTACGCTAACCGCGCGGCGCATCTGGCGAGTGCCGGAGTGAGCAAGGAATCTGTCCGCGCGAACATTTCCAAATGGTCGATCGGCGGAACCAGTGCTTCGCAGGCGGGCATTTCCCGGTTCATGCTCACGATGTATAACCCATTGACCTGCGCGGATATTTTCCGCCTGCATCCGCATTTCCGCACGCTGATAGAAGTGCGCGACACCCTGGCGATGCGGGACGAGATCCTTTCCGACGAAAGACTGCCGCCGCCGCTCTTTAACGGAACGCGCGTCCAAATTTACCCCAGGGGCGGGGGCTTCATGACCGCGCACCGCGATACGCGCGCGGCCGAAAATCTCAAAAGCGTTTCCGACGCCTACATACAGTTGGTGCTGCTGCTCACGCAAAAGGGCGTGGATTACCGCGCGGGCGGAGCCTATATCCGGCGCGAGGCGGGAGAGGCTATCGACACGGAAGCAGGAAGCCGCGCCGGCGACGTGCTGGTTTTTGACGGCAACAGCCTGCATGGAGTGGAGGACATCGATCCGGAATTGACTTTCACCGCATCGGATTTATCAGGAAGGGCAGTGGCGCTCGCTACAATTTATAATTAGCGTTATCAGCGTCGCAACGCGGACGCGATGGCTGCAGTGATCGTTTCCCTTATACGAGATTCGCTCCGGGACCACCTTCTCCAATTGGGTTTCATGGCGCAACGGCTGTAGCGCGCGGCGACAGCGGCGACCAGTTGCACCATGAAACGAACAGCCGTAGACTGCGTTCATGCGCCGCAAGACCTTCGCCCATATGAACTGTTCGATCGCGCGCGCGCTTGAACAGATCGGCGAGTGGTGGACCTTCCTCATCGTGCGCGAGGCCTTTATGGGCACGCGCCGCTTCGACCAGTTCCAGCGCCATCTCGGCATCGCGCGCAATATCCTGGCGGTGCGCCTGAAAAAGCTGGTCGCCCGCGAAATCCTCGAACGCGCGGCCACAGAGGACGACGCCCGCTGCGTCGAATACCGCCTGAGCGCAAAAGGACGCGCGCTGTTTCCCGTGATGATGGCGCTCAGGCAATGGGGCGACCACTGGGTGGTGGGCGTCGGCCGTGTTCCCGTGATAGTGGTGGATAAGGTCTCGGCCGAGCCCATCGCCGACGTTTCCGTGATGAGCCGCGACGGACGGGCCCTCGGGCCCTCAGACGTGACGGCAGTGCCGGGACCCGGCGCGGCGGCGGCAACCAGGGCGCGCCTGAGACGCGGGCGCGAGTTCAGCTCGATGGTGGCGGACGCGGATGACCGGGGCTATGCGCCGATAAAGCCCATGCGGCGAACAAGGAAGAAGCAAGCAGCAGGTTCAGATGACTCACTCACGCTGGGTGGGTGAATCAGTATCAATGACCAGGGTGTCGCCGCCGCCCAAGCGTCGAGGTATCATCATGGATGCGACCAATGTGGCCGGCCAACTCGTAGAGCATCACGAAGCCGTGTACGCCTCGCTCAATTATCTGGCCGAAATGGCGGAGAAGCCGCACACCTATACGTATACGCCGCCGGCCGGTGTGGCGCCGACCAACCGCCGCGTCGCGCGGCATACGATGCCGATTTACGACGCCCGCGCGATCGCTTCGCGGCTGTCGCTGGACCGCGAGGGTTTCGCCTATATACGCGAGCCCAGCGCGGTGACGAATTTTTACAACGACGATGAGGTGCGGGCCGTCTACTATCCGGAATGCGAACGGCTGTTGCTGCATGCCGCCGGCGCTACGCGCGTGGTGATGTTCGATCACATCGTACGCAACGCCGCGCGCGCGAAGGCCGGCGAAAAAGGTATCAAGCAACCGGCCACGGGCGTACACAATGACTATACGGGGCGCTCGGCGCCGCAGCGCCTGCGCGATTTTCTGCCGGAGGAAGCCGACGCGCTGCTCACGCATCGCTTCGCCATCATCAATGTCTGGCGGCCGATCAGCGGCCCGGTACAGGATTCGCCGCTGGCGGTGTGCGACGCGCAGAGTATCCGGCCGCAGGATTTTGTCGCGAGCGACCTCATTTATCCGCATCGACGCGGCGAAACCTATGCGGTGACTTACAATCCCAATCATCATTGGTACTACGTCCCCGCGATGCAACCTGACGAGGCGCTGCTGCTCAAATGCTACGATTCGGTAGAGGACGGCCGCGCGCGGATGACGGCGCACACCGCTTTCATCGATCCGACCGCGCCGCCCGACGCACCGGCACGCGAGAGTATCGAGACGCGCGCGCTGGTCCTGTACGCGCCGCGAAACTAGTGCACGGTGCCGGCGGAGCGCGCAACCGGGGGCGGCATCATTAGGGGCGGGCGCAGCGCCTGACCCAGGAGCGTTGGAAACACCATGATGCGACGGTTTCAATTCGAGGCGGAAGTCTACGAGTCGCTGAGTTGCGTGCCGATGGCGGTGCGGCGCAAGCTTGACCGCCTCGGCACCAAGATTGGACTTGAGCAGTGGCAACGGCTCGGACGCGGCGAGCGCCTGATGATTTGTCACGCGCCAGCGGAGTCCGCCGAGGAATGCTCGGCATTGCGCTTGTTTATCGACGAGGCGATGCTCGCCCACTGCGGCGACAAGCCCAAGGAACTGCCGCAAGAAGCCCGCGCGGACGCGCATCCGCCCATGGCCGCGCCGCAACAATTGATCGCTAACGCGGCGGCGGCTGGCGTCGCGCTGACGCCGTCGCTGTGGGAACTGCTCGACGACGACCAGCGCTACGCGCTGATCAAGCTCGGTGGCAGCGGCAAGCATAGCCACAATCTCAAGGCCGCGCTGGCGGAATTTCTCACGCCGCGGACGGCGGTGGCGCCGCCTCCGCGTTCGTGAAATCACTGACAGCGCTTGCAACGTATGAGCGCTGGCAAAGTATGAGCACTGGCAACGTATGACAGGTCGAAACGCCCGGATCGGAGGCCGCCATGGAAAGCATTCGCTTTGACGACGTCGAAAAACTGCGCTCGAAGATGGGCGCCGACTTCAGCCCTTGGAGCGAGCCCATCGAGGTAACGCAGGAACGAATCAACCAGTTTGCCGATGTCACCGGCGATCATCAATGGATTCATCTGGATGTCGAACGCTGCAAACGTGAAAGTCCATTCGGCGGACCGGTCGCGCATGGCTTCCTCACGTTGAGCCTGTTGCCCGCGTTCGAGATCGAGGGTGATTGGAAAGTTGTTGGGTATCGCAACGTCGTCAATTACGGCGCCAACAAGCTGCGCTTCATTTCGCCCGTTCCGGCCGGCGCCAGGGTCCATGCGCGCCAGCGTATCGTCGCGGTCGATGCACGGCCGCAGGGGACGCAAGTGACGCAGGAAACCCAGGTCCATGTGGTCGGCAACGACAAGCCCGCGCTCACCTACGAGGGGATTTTTCTGTACGTGAAGTGACGGCGCGCGAACGATGGCATCCGGCTGAGGAGTTAATTTAATGGCGGAAGCAAAACCCACCCCGGTCACGGCGGTCCTCGGTGTTGGTCCGGGCCTTGGCGCGGCGTTGGCGCGCCGTTTCGCTAAAGGTTACGCGGTCGCGATCAGCGCGCGCAGCGCCGACTATCTGAAATCGCTCGGCGGAGAAATCCGCGCCGGCGGCGGCAATGTGCTCGAAGTACCGGCCGACGTTGGCGACCGCGCGCAAATGGACGCGGCGTTCAACTCGATTCGCACGCGCCTCGGAGCGCCTGAAGTACTACTTTACAATGCCGGCGGCGGCGCGTGGGGCCGCATCACCGAAATCACACCCGAGCAGTACGAGGCTTCGTGGCGGGTCAACGCCTACGGCGCCTTTCTGAGCGCCAAGCAGGTTGCGCCCGATATGATCGCGCGCGGCCGCGGTGTCATGCTGTTTACCGGCGCGACGGCGGGCGTCAAAGCGGGCGCGCGCTCGATCGCTTTTGGTCCGGCCAAGTTCGCGATGCGTGGACTCGCACAATCGATGGCGCGCGACCTGGGTCCCAAGGGCATCCACGTCGCGTGGATCAATGTCGACGGAGGAATCGGTATCCCCGGCGGGCGCGACGAAGACCTGCTTGACCCCGACGCCATCGCCGAGACCTACTGGCACCTGGCGCATCAGGATCGCAGCGCCTGGACGATGGAGCTGGAGGTTCGCCCCTTCAAGGAAACATTTTGACGCCGGAACCGGTGATCTGCGAGGAACCTTTCGCCTCAATCATCGCGCCGCCGTCGGGGGCGTTGTTGGCGGTGATGTCTCCGCCG
>JBOHWJ010000401.1:0-7694 GCA_050736495.1 Binataceae bacterium (SeqCode)
ATTCCGACCTGTTCGGGGCAGACGAAGACGCGGCATGGAAATTTGACGTGCTCAACGGAATGGCAGTGGACGCCGAACAATTCCGACCAGCCGGGTGGGGTAGATTATGTGGCTACAGTCGAAGCTAATCTGCAGTAGGACGCAGCCCAGGGGGCCCGGAATGAAGGCGACGCTTTTGCTCTGTGCGATCCTGACTTTATCTGCCCGAGGCGCTACCGCGGGTACCGCGAGTAGTGCGTTAACCTGGGATCGCGGAGACATCCGCGTACAGCGCTCCGCTAACACAGGCGAGATCCCTAAGTTCGCCCCCCCTCATCGGTCAAAAACGGGCGACCGAATTCTACGAGCTCAATTGACTCCGGATGGTTCGATCTCGCGGGCAACGGCAGGCGCCAACTCGTGACAACCTCGAGCTTTGGATCTTGCTGTATATTTCTCACCATATACGCGCGGGATGCCGCCGGCAGGATGATCACACAGCAGAGCATCAAGGCGGCGTTTGACACGGGCAAGTTGAGCAACATCGTGAAAGATCTAAATGGCGACGGCAGGTACGAACTCGTGCTTTGGCGGGGGCTTGCCGGGACGGATACCTGGATTCCCGAGGCTGCGGCGCCACGCTGGCCCGCGATCTACCGTTTGGTGAACGGCAAGTACGTCGAGGACAGCCGCGACTTTCTCAGCTTTTACGACACCGAGATCCTGCCACCGCTCGAGAAGGCAATCGCGACGGCGAATAGCCGCGGGTATGCGGACGCCGCGGCCATCGACCAATTGGAAAAAGACAAGATCCTGCGCGTCCTCGGACGCAACCCGACGGCCGGGCTCAACCAGGCGTACCAGTGGATGAACAGTAGCGATCCTACGCTCCTGCAGTGCGCACTCGCGACCTTCAGCGATATTGGCGGTCACGAACAGGAAGTGCAGCAGCTGAGGAAGTCTGCCTCAGTTGCTTATCAGCGTGAGATCGACGCCCGCAAGGGCGGCTGATCGCACTTCATCACTTACCCCTGTTTCGCGGGCGTATGGCTTCATGGTGACAGTCACGCGGGGCGAAGAATCGTCGCGATTCGCAGTCGCTACTTCTTGAGCTTCTTGAGCGCGTGGTCGACGCCCGCCATTCGGCGAGGCACTTTGGCTTGCCCTGCCTCGCGCAGGAACGGCCCCACCTCTGCCTGGATGTTCGCGCCCACAGAGTTTTCCGTCAGCGGCACAGCCGAGAATGTGCCACAATGGGCAATTGCTTGGGGGGGGTGATTTCGATACTGTGAAACGGCCCACTTCGATGCTGTAAATTGGCCCACCCTGCATTGACCGGAGCATCCTGCATGAGAGAGACTGTCGATAAAGGGGCTTTTCGAGGAAACAAACAAGGTCAGTTGGTGGGTGAGCACGTGCAAACCGCGCCGAGCAGAGACCACGACCGCTTCGGGAACCGGAGCCAGCAAAGAATCAACACGAACCAGAGGCCGCGCCCGGCCTTCTTGAGGTTGAAGGCGATGCGGTGGAGCGCGAACTCGGCGCGCACCATCGGCAGTCCGCGCCGGTGAAAGCGCTTGAGCCCTTGGCGTTCGCGCAGCTCCGCGAAGCAGGGTTCGACGATCGCCTGACGCCGGCGGTACTTGGCACGTGCCGCCGGATGGCTGAGCACCGCCGCCATCATCTCCTTGAGCTCCTCCCCCTCATACCACCTAAGCATTCGCCCTTGTCTGGAAGCGGTGCACTGATCTCGCAGTTGGCACCGTCGCAGCCATTGGCTAGGTAGAGGCGATAACGTCGCTCGAACCGATCGATCGACGCCCTGGATTGAGTTCGCGCCCAGCAGGACACTGATAAACGTCGCGCTCCGGGAGGTAACGGAAGGCTTGCTTGGAGAACATGCCGCGATGTCTCCCGCGCCGCTGCCAATCCTCTTCACCAACGGCGCGGCCGGTGGGACACAGCACATCGATGTCGCTCCCCACCATCAACGTTAGGACTGGAACGCTGGCAAATCCCGCATCAAGCAGCACGGTCGCGGGGACGCTGCCGAAGGCCGCGGTGTGCTGCTCGAGCATCGGCTTTAGCGCTGCACGTTCACTGCTCGGGTCTACATGCTACCTGACGTCAAATCCCGCGAAAATCGAAACACCGCTCGGTTTGACAAATCACGGCGATGCCTTTACGCAGAATTCAAACATGTGATCTACGAGGCAAGCGATGAGCGAGCAACGCAACACGCGCACCGGCGCCGAAGTCCTGGTCGATCAATTAAAGATCCATGGCGCCGACACTGCCTACTGCGTGCCTGGCGAAAGCTATCTGGCGGTGCTCGACGCACTCTACGACAGCCAAAATGAAATCCGGTTAGTGGTGTGCCGGCAGGAGGGCGGCGCCGCCTATATGGCGGAAGCCCATGGCAAACTCACCGGCCGCCCGGGGATATGCTTCGTGACGCGTGGGCCCGGCGCGAGCAACGCCGCCGTGGGTATTCACACGGCGTACCAGGATTCCACGCCGATGATTCTGTTCATCGGCCAGGCGGCGCGCTCCCATCTGGAGCGCGGAGCGTTTCAGGAAATCGATCCGCGCCGCATGTACGGTCAGCTCGCCAAATGGGTGGTGCAGGTAGAGGACCCCGGCCGCATCCCGGAATTCATAGCGCGCGCATTTACCGTGGCGACTTCGGGACGGCCGGGTCCGGTGGTGCTGGCGTTGCCCGAAGACATGCTGCGCGAATCGGTCGCCGTCGCGAATGCTGAGCCCTATAAAGCTGTGCGGGCTCATCCGGGTCACGCCGATATGATGCGCCTGCGCGAGATGCTGGCGGCAGCGAACCTGCCACTGATGCTGCTGGGCGGCAGCACGTGGAGTGCGCCAGCGGTCAGCGACATCACGGCATTTGCGCAAGCGAACCGGCTGGCGACCGCCGTCTCATTTCGGCGCCAGGACCGTTTCGACAATCTCCATCCGGGCTACGCGGGCGATCTCGGCATCGGAGCGAATCCGAAACTCGCCGCGATGGTGCGTCGGTCGGATCTGATCATCGCGGTCGGCGCGCGTTTGAGCGAGAGCGCGACCGGCGGCTATGCGCTGCTTGAAGTGCCCCGTCCACGGCAGAAGCTGGTGCATGTGTACCCCGGCGCCGAAGAACTCGGCCGCGTCTACCAGGCCGATTTGCCGATCAACGCAGGGATGGCGCAATTCGCGGAGGCCGCGAAAGCGCTCGATCCAATTGATTCATCGCGCTGGGCGAGCGCAACCCAGGCGGCGCATCGGGACTACCTTGATTACTCAAAACCGACACCGACTCCGGGCGCCCTCCAACTCGGTGAAATAGTAGCGAATCTACGCGCGCAGTTGCCGGCGGATACCATCGTGGCCAATGGCGCGGGCAATTATTCCGGCTGGGTGCATCGCTGTTGGAGCTTTCGCGAATATGGTACTCAACTGGCGCCGATCAGCGGCTCGATGGGTTATGGCGTTCCCGCCGCGGTGGCGGCCGCGATTGCATATCCGCGGCGCACGGTGCTGTCCTTTTCGGGCGACGGCTGTTTTCTTATGAATGGCCAGGAGATCGCAACCGCGATCCAATACGGCGCGACGCCGATCTTTTTCGTGATAAACAACGGAATGTACGGCACCATCCGGATGCATCAGGAGCACGAGTATCCAACGCGCGTGAGCGGCACGGAGCTCATCAATCCCGACTTCGCCGCGCTCGCCCGCGCTTACGGACTGCATGGCGAAACGGTCGAACGCACCGCGGATTTCGCCGCCGCGTTTGCTCGCGCACGCGGGTCTGGGCGCGCGGCGTTGATCGAGCTGCGGCTCGATCCGGAGGCAATCTCCACACGCACGACGCTCAGCAGAATCAGGGAGGACGCGCTCGAGGCCAGGCGCAAGGGGCGCTAGCCCGCTGAAAGTCAAGGCGGCGGAGCGGCCAGCAATACCACCGGAGGAAATAAATTATGGGTCCGCTCGGTCATATTCGTGTCCTCGAACTTTCCCGGGTGCTCGCGGGACCATGGGCGGCGCAGACACTCGCCGACCTGGGCGCGGCCGTGATCAAAGTCGAGAAGCCGGGCGCCGGTGACGACACCCGAGGCTGGGGCCCGCCATACGCGGCGGCCCGCGACGGCGGCACCACCGGCGAATCGGCATATTTCCTCTCGGCCAACCGCGGCAAGCGCTCGATCACGATCGATTTTGCCCGTCCCGAGGGCGCGAGGTTAGTCCAGTCGCTCGCGCGCAAAAGCGACGTTGTGATCGAAAATTTCAAAGTCGGCGGCCTCACAAAGCACGGCCTGGATTATCCCTCACTGCGACCGGACAATCCCGGCTTGGTCTACTGCTCGATAACCGGCTTCGGCCAGACCGGACCTTATAGCCACAAGCCCGGCTACGACTTTATGGTTCAGGGCATCGGCGGCCTGATGAGTATCACCGGCGAAGCGGATGGGCGCGCGGGTGGCGGGCCGATGAAGGTCGGCGTCGCGGTGGCCGACATTTTCACCGGCCTTTACGCCACTATCGCGATTCTCGGCGCGCTCGCCCATCGCGATCGCGGCGGCGAAGGACAGCACATCGACATCGCGCTGCTCGATTCGCAAGTCGCCGCGCTCGCCAACCAGGCGATGAACTATCTCGTTTCGGGCGTCGCACCGCAGCGCCTCGGCAATGCCCATCCGAACATTGTTCCCTACCAGGTTTTCGCTACAGCCGACGGCCATATTATTGTGGCGGTCGGCAACGACAACCAATATGCGCGTTTGTGTGAAGTTGCGGGTCGTGCCGATCTCGCCGACGATGAGCGGTTCAACACCAATTCGTCGCGCGTGTGTCACCGCGATCAACTGACTTCGATTCTGAGCGGGATTTTCCGTACACGCACCTTGCCGGAATGGATCCATGGCTTGGAGCGCGCGGGCGTGCCGTGCGGGCCGATCAATACGATTGCGGACGTGTTCGCCGATCCACAGGTTCAAGCCCGCGGCCTACGCTTGGAACTGCCTCATCCGGTGCTGGGCGCGGTCGCGTCGGTGGCAAATCCGATCCGCTACTCGGTGACACCGATTTCATATCGTTCGGCGCCGCCGATGCTTGGCGCGGACAGCGACGAACTTCTGCGTGATCTTCTGGGGCTTGCTTCTATCGAGATCGAGCGGCTGCGCGAGAAAGGTATCGTGTGATACGGGCCTCGGCCAGATTTAAGGCAAATGTCAGCGGCACGCCTTTCTCGACCCGTTCCCAAGGGGTCAGCACGAACGTGCCGAAGACTCTGCCTGCCAATAGATCGGCGATCGCGTCCTGAACCCCGGCCCGCGGATACGACCCGCTTACGATCGGCTTGATTTTGCCCGCGATGAAGAAGCCCCGTCAGGATGGTCGCCATCTCCGGAATCGCCGCGCCGCCATTGACGAGGTTCATGCCGTAGATCGCGGCGTCTTTCGACGAGGCGCCATAGACGCCGAACGTTACGGCCGCCGACTTGCCCGTGCCAATGAACACGATACGCCTGATGGCGGACAGAGACGCGAAATCCCTGGCCAGGCACCCAGGATATCACGGGAGCAATCTTCGCTGAGCGTTGGATCATTTAGCTGTTCCGGCTTCACGGACATGAGACTGAGGTGTTAAAGCATTTCATGAGACCGAACTGTTGCAACATTTGAAGATGAGGAAGGACATGGGAGTCGGGATTTTCGATCACATAGCCATTGCGGTGAGAAGCGTCGAGGAAGCGCGCAAGTTCTACGAGAAGGTCTTGGGTGGACGCTTCATGTACGAGTTGGAACTGCCGGACAAGGGGTATCGGCTATGCAAGGTCGAGCTCTATCGTTTGTCGATTGAACTGCTCGAGCCGCTTGGCGCCGATTCGTTCCTGCACAAGTTTCTCGCCAAACGTGGAGAGGGGTTGCACCACGTGGCATTCAATGTTCCGGGTTCAAAATGGGAGGCCGAGCGGCTGAGGGACTGCGGCGTGGAGATAATCGATGATACTGACACTTGTGAACGTCACGACGCATTCATTTCGCCTCGCAGCAGCCACGGCGTTCTCATTCAGTTCATCTCCGGGTATTCGGCATGGTCGTTGGCAAACGAATACGAAAAGCGCCGCCGAGGCGAAACCTGACAATTACGCCTCGGTCGCGGAAATCCCGCGAGATTATCGATATTTCCGCGTGAATAATCTCGAACATTTGCTCTTATGGAGGCAAAAGTGGCCGGTGAACGACTGAATCCAAGCGAGTACGCGGAACAAATCCAGCAATGGGCTCGCGGCACGGCGCTTGGCGGGCTTGGCACCAGGTTTATCAAGGCAGGCGAAGGGCGGGCCGTGGCAGAGCTGGTATTCCGGAAAGATCATGCGCCGCTCACCGGACGCTTCCATATCGGCGCGATTCTGACGTTGGGCGAAGAAACGGCGTCCAGTGCCGGGATGTGGGAGTTCAATCCGACTCGCGAGCTCCGTCCGGATCTAATCCCGCTGACCTTCCAAATTGATTTTCATCAGGTGAGCAACACGAATCGCGGCAAGCTTGTCGCCGAAGCCGAAATTGTCCATCGGGGACGCACGCTTCTGGTAGTGGACGCGAAGGTCCGCGACGACGATGGGAAGCTCGTGGCGACTATGACGGTGACTCAGATGGCTCCGCGCAGTGCCACCTCATAAGTTCTCGCGCCGTTTTGAAACCCAGCTTAGAAAGCTTTGGGCGCGCCGCTGAAGCCAATTAGTCGGCGGCGGCACAATGCCGGATAGAATGAGGCATGGCAAGAGGAACGATCGCGGCAAATCCGAGAAGCCCCATCGCCAGCGCGAATGCTACCCCCCACCCATAGCTGCCGGTAAGGTCGACAACGAATCCGGCAAGCGGCGGCCCAATTGCCGCGGAAAAGCCTGACGAGCTGAAAAAAACGCCGAGCACGGCGCCCAGATTCTGTGTCCCGAAGTACTCGATTAACATCCCGGGCATTAGCGAAATCCGGCTGCCGTAACTGACGCCAAGGACGCAGGCAAAAACGATCAACCATATGTAGGATGGCGACAGCAGCCAAATGGCGTAACTGACGCCCATCATGAGAACGGTCGCCTTGAAAAGCGGCACAACGGCGATGCGATCGGCTAGGCAGCCGAACGCCAGGCGCCCAATCACGCTGGTCCCGCCGATCAGCGATAAGAGTAAAGCGGAGGCGACCACACCCGCGCCGTGGTCACGCGCGAAAGCCGGCAGAAAGACGAAAGGCACGAAAAGCGCAGTCGTTGCCAGCGCCCACGAAAGATAGAGCAGAATAAACTCGCGCGAACGATAGACGCCGCCAATACGAGGATTCGTCATAGTTGCCGGAGTGGCCGTTGGCGGACGTTCGAGTATAGCCGCGCATCCGAGCAGCAGCGCGGCGGCGGCGATCCCAAACATCAGATTGGTCGTGCGCCATCCGTACCGTTCGATCAGCCGGGCGGCCACTGGGGCAATCACCATTGTGCCGAAGCCAGTGCCAGCCGCGGCAATTCCAAGCGCCGTATTGCGGCGCTTTACAAACCATCCGCCGACGCTTGCAAGCGTCGGGACGTAACAGCATGCCGCACCAACTCCCACACCGATGCCGTAGGTCAGGTATCCGACCCAGAGTTGTCCGATCAGTGCGGTGAAGCAGAGTCCGGCGCCGAGTATGAGCGCGCCGGTTGCCACGACCATCCGCGGGCCAATGC
>JBOHWJ010000402.1:0-6169 GCA_050736495.1 Binataceae bacterium (SeqCode)
GGCGGCGCTGAAATGGCCGCGGGAGGCCCGGCGCGCGCGCAAAAGCGTGCTGCGATTCTCACGCATGGCGCTCCATCCGCGCCGCATGCGGCTGTTCGTACGCGTTGGCGGATGGCTTGCGAAACCATTTGCGCGCGATGGTTACTTGCGCCGGATGCCGCCGCCGTTTAACGCCTGGACCAAGGCGCGTGATTTTCCCGCGCCGCGCGCACGCCGCCACGGTCCCGCGCCGAAGCGGCGCGAGGCGCCGCAATCATGAGCGGATTCCACAAGCTCATCTCCAACCTCAAGTCCGCGTTGGAGCATAGCGCCGAACCCGCTCAAGAGCCCGCCAATCATCAATCCCACGCCGTCCCGGTCACGGTGTCGGGGCACCGCGTCGAACTGTGTTCGCTGTTCGCGCGCGAACTCGAAGCAGTCAATGGCCACTTCCTCGGCACCCTTTCGCCGGCCGAAGTTGCGACAAAGATCGGGGCGCTCGCACGCGAACTTGGTGCGCGTACCGCCGCGCTTGGCGAAAGCGTCGAGATTGATGCCGAGCCGATAGCGAAGGCACTGCAAGGCGCCGGCGTGGCGGTGATTCGCCCGCAAACCACCGACGACGATGGCCGCATCGCACTGCGCAATCAGATCGCGGGATGCGATATGGGGGTAGCCGAGGCTCATTACGCTGTCGCCGCCACCGGCACGCTCGCGGTGGTCGCGACCCCGCGCCGTCCTAATTCGCTCACGCTGCTGCCGCCGATCAACGTGATCATTGTTCACGCCGACCGCGTTCTGTCGGATCTGGCCGCCGTGGTGGCGGCGCTCGGCGCCGAAACTTTTGCCACCCATCGCGTCTCGTTGATCACCGGTCCGAGCCGCACCGCCGATATCGAGAAAATGATCGTGCTCGGCGTCCACGGTCCCAAGCAACTTTACGTGGCGATGGTCTGGCCACAGGAAAGGTAGGCCATCTCGATGACCGAAGTCAGACTGTTTTCGACTTGCCTGGCCGAAGAGTTATTCCCCACCGTTACCGAGGCGGTGGTGCGTGTGCTTGAAGGACTCAAGCTTAAAGTGCGGCCGATGGCGAGCGCGTTCTGCTGCGGACAGGCGCCGTTCAACGAAGGCTTTCGCCAGCCCGCGCTCGAGCTTGCGCGCCGCTTTCTCAAGACATGCGAGCCCGGCACGCCAATCGTCATCCCATCGGGTTCATGCGCGAGCATGGTCAAGATCTTCTATAACGATCTGCTCGTCGGCGACGCGGAGCTGAAAGCGAAGGTGGCGGCGATTCGCCCATGGATTTTCGAGTTTTCGCAATTTCTGGTCAACGTGCTCAGGGTCAAGTACGTCGGTGCGCATTATGAGCGCAAGGTCGCGTATCATCCGGCCTGCCACCTGGTGCGCGAACTCAAGGTTGGCGATGAACCGCGCATCCTGCTCGGCGCGGTCAACGGTTTAAAGGTGGTCGATTTCGGCCATTCAGAAGAGTGTTGTGGCTTTGGCGGGCTGTTCTCGGTCAAGTTTCCACAAATTTCCGCCGCGATGGCGGAGGACAAGGTCGCGCGTATCAGTGAAAGCGGCGCGGAGGCGGTGGTCGCCAACGATTGCGGATGCCTGATGCAGATTGGCGGTGCGCTTCATCGCAAGGGGCTGCCGATCGAAACCCGCCATCTCGCCGAAGTGCTCGCCTCGCGCTGACCGCGATCCTCGCCAGTTTCGCGCGAGACTCTCCCTGCGAAGCAAGGAGACCGGTGCATGCGGCGCTCGACAACGACGCCATCACGCGCCCTAGCGTCGTCGCTCGGATGAACCGCTGAGCGATGATCGCTCCGGAACAGGCAATCGCGAAGGGCGCGGGATTACGTCCAGCGTGAGGCCTGAGTGACGATCGTCTGTGTGATTTTCTCAACCCTGTCGTCGAGCCGCGTCACCTGCGCCTCCAACTCGGCTAGTTTGCCATTGCCCGCTTCTTCCGCGGGTTCGGGTGTTGCCGGCTGCACCGGCGGGCTCTCCTGCGCACGTAGTTCGAGTTGCGAAAGATGGTCGACTATCTCATCAAGCCTCTGCTCGACGGCCTTCAACCGGGCGTCGAGATCCTTGGTCAAAATCCTGCTGTTACCGTTTCCGTTTCCATTCGAGGCCATTGCGGCGTCCCTCCCCCATTGATTCAAGTTTTGGCGCGCTTGCGCAGCTCGTGGCTGTGAAGCTCAGGGCCGTTGATGAACGTAGCTGCCGGGCGCCGGCTCGATCGGCGGGAAGCGTCCGCTGCCGGGAGTCTCAGGCGCCCGACGCTTATCGCCCGCGCGCTTTTCGAGCCATCCCAGCCAGTGGTCCCACCAACTGCCCTTATGTTCGCTCGCCCCTTCGAGCCAGCGGTCGGGATCGTCGCCCAGCCGCTGATTGATAAAGTATTTTGCCTTGGGATTGTCCGGCGGGCATACCAAGGTCTGAACGTGCCCGCTCGAATTGAGCACGAACTCGGTCGTGCCGCCGAAGAAGCGGGCCGCACGATGGCATGCGCGCCATGCGCAGATATGGTCGGTCATGCCGGCGACGACATACATGTCGCAGGTTACATCCTTGAGATTTATCGGTGTGCCGAGGACCGAAACGGTGCCGCGGCTGGCCAGAGGGTTGCGCATCATCAAGTCGAGGAAGCCGGCGTGCAGTTTGGCCGGAAGGTTGGTCGAATCGGCATTCCAGAAAAGGATGTCGAATGCGGCCGGCTCTTTGCCCATCAGATAATTGTTGACCCAGTAATGCCACACCAGATCGTTGGGCCGCAGCCACGCGAACATCCGCGCGATCGAGCCCGCGTCGAGCACGCCCTTTTCCTGCGAGCGCGCGATCGCGGCTTTGACCTTCTCCTCGGTCGCGAACATCCCGGCCATCGAGGGCTGGCTCGAGTCCAGCATCGTGACCAGCAACGCCGCCGAATTGATCTTGCGTTCGCTCGCGGCCGCCAGATGGCCGAGCAGGAGCGACGAGGTGATTCCCCCGGCGCATACGCCGAGCAGATTGACGTCGGCGCTGCCGGTGATATCGCGGGCGGCGTCGATTGCCGCGTTCGCGGCGCCGACGTAATCGTCGAGTCCCCAGTCGCGGTTGGCGGCGGTCGGATTGCGCCAGCTAACCGCGAACATCTGCACGCCGCGTGCGACCGCATGCTCGACCAGGCTGCGCTTCGGCGCAAGGTCCATCACGTAGTACTTGTTGATTTGCGGCGGCACCATCACCACCGGCCGCTCGTAGACCTGCGCAGTCGCGGGCGTGTACTGCAACACCTCGCATAGTTCACCGCGATAGACCACGGTGCCGGGCGTTACTGCGATATTGCGACCGACCTCGAACGGACGCTTATCCACCTGCGCCGGCATGCCGTCGTTGTGCAGCAGGTCATCGACAAAATTGCGCGCTCCGGCAACCAGACTCTGTCCGCCGGTCTCGAAGGCCCGCTTGAGCGCGGCCGGATTGCCGATCAGCATATTGGTCGGCGCCAGCGCCTCGGTAAGCAGTGTTACAGCGAAGCGATGTTGCGCTGACGCCTTCCAGTCTCGGCTGGCGCCATTGGCATCCGTCTCAACCAGGCCACTCATGGCCGTCCGCCATGCCAGATAGCTCTGCAAGAGACGGCGATAGAGCGGGTTCTCCTTCCAGGTCGGATCGACGAATCGCTTGTCGCCGGGATCGGCTTCGACGCTCGAGACGCCAGTGGCGACTCTGACCACTTCGAGCGCGAACTGGCCAAGCGTCTTCACCACATGGTCGGGCCGTGCCGCAAGCGCCGTAACCATCTCGCCAACCATGCCAATGATTTGGCGCGTGTCGAGACTGACGAAAGGGTTCGCCCCCAGGATCGCACCGATGGCCGGGGAGTTCTCCTCGGCGGTGGTGAGCTCGGCGTCGATTTTGGCGGCCGTCATTTGAACGCCTCAAAATGAGACATATCGCACGTTATCACCCGTAGCAGAGAGCTTGGCATCCGGCAAGCGATGTTCACCGTAAGTGTGGTCAAACATGATCCACAGTCAGCGCATCGCGGTCCACCAGAGTCGTCCGCGAACGGTGACCCTACATGTGTACTCATGCGATCGACCCTAGCGCCGGTCGCCAGGCGATGGCAAATGGCTTATACGGAGAATTAGGAAATGAGTGTTAAAACGCGCACAAGCGCCAAACTGAAGAAGCCAGCAACAGACGGAGACCACCAACTGTGCGGCGAGCGCTTATCCGATCAGCTCGAGGCCGCGCTCGAACAGGCGCGGCGCGGAAACCGCGATGTCCTCCCAGGTCGGGTCGGCCCGCTTGCCTCGTCGATGCAGCAT
This sequence comes from Binataceae bacterium (SeqCode), assembly GCA_050736495.1. Classification (GTDB taxonomy): domain Bacteria; phylum Desulfobacterota; class Binatia; order Binatales; family Binataceae; genus JBOHWJ01. Next base: position 4,311 of record JBOHWJ010000402.1, read on the forward strand.
CAGGTTGAACGCGGTTATAATGCCAAATCGATAGCCCGCAAACGCGCGGAACCAACGCACGTCAGTTTCCGACACCGGATAGGACACCGCCTCACGATAGATGGCGGCGATTTCGTCGGGCGCGCCAGTATGTTCGGGCACGAGATCGGTAAGCACCCAGCTATCCCGATCTGAGAACAAACACAGCCATCCGAGGTCGATCAGTACCGCGCCGATTTGCGCGAGTTCCCAGTCCATGACCGCGACCAGGCGCCCGTCGCTGTAAAGGCAGTTGGACCACTGATAGTCGCCATGTACGCATCCGATGCGCGGATTAGGCGCAAGAGTGTACTTGAGGCGCTCGCGCAATTCGGGCGCGCGCGCGACCGTCTTGGGATCGAGCGTCGGGCGGTCGATCAACGTATCGAGCCGCATCATCTCGTCGGCCAGCGTGAATGGATCACCCCAGACCGCGCAGCGCGGCTCCCATGCGACCGCGTGCAAGGCCGCCAGCGTTTCGGCGGCGAGGCGGCCGAGCCTGCGCGATTCCGCAGCCGCATAGACACCTTCGCCGAGCGCGAGCTTGTCGCCGCGAAGAAAGCCTACCACGAAAAATGGCCGGCCGAACCAGCGCGAGTCGTCCTCGATCCATTTGACCGGTGGAACGGCGACCGCTGTCCCGGCCAGCGACTGCATAATCCTGGCCTGACGCGCGACATCGGCGGGACCGGCGATGCGGACGCCTTCAGGCGCGAGTCGCAACACCAACTTTTCGCGCATAGCCCCGCCGTCATCGCCGCGGTATTCGAGCTCGAAGCTGTAACTCTGACCGGCATGGCCGGGGAGGACGGTGAGCGCGCTCACCGCCGCCTCCCGGTCCCCGGTCTTTGCCCGCGCCATCTCGACGAGTTGCCGCGTAATCCCTACGTCCATTGCGATTATCTCGAACTTTCGCGCCAAGCCCGTGCGCGCCCTCCGCAGGTTATGTCATGGGCGTATGGCTTAACGGCCCCGCGTCTACCCTCTCATCTTCAACTGGCCGGCGGCGGGATGCAGGCTCGCCGTCGCGCTCGGCCGCGACTCGACGCGCTTAAACCATGCGTTGACATTCTTCAGCGAGGGGTCGAGCGTCTGGCCCACTCCGCCAGAGAAATCGACGCAGACATACAGGATGATGTCGGCAATGGTGAAGCGGTTCGGCACGATAAAGTCACGTCCCGCGATCAGCCCGTCGAGCCAATGGAGACGCGCCTGTGCCACTCGCTTGAGACCGGGCCCGGCCTCCGGCTCGCACGGCACGCGGTTCTTGAACAGATCCAAGCCTTCGACAAAGCGGAAGCCATTGTAGATGTTCTCGGTGATATTCTGCTCGACCCGGCGTTGCCATTGGCGGGTCTCGGCCCGTTCCTCGGCGGTGGCCCCGATGAGCGGCGGAGCAGGGTGTTTTTCTTCGAGATACTCCCAGATGGCGACGGTTTCGCCGATACACTTGCCGTTGTCGAGCTCCAGCGCGGGAAGCTGGCCGCCGGGATTGCGATCGGTGTAAGGCGGCTGGCGGTTTTCGGCCTTCATGATGTCGACGTCTTTGGTCGGGATCTTGATGGCCTTTTCCGCCAGGAACATCCGCATGGCGCGCGGATTTGGTCCGAACGAGTCGTACAGCAGCATGACGGTTCTCTCCGTATTGGGTGGGTTGCGAGACCGGCGCGACTATACATCATCGCGCTCGCAGTTTGAACAGTGCGGCGCGGTGGCGAGCGAGGCCGGATGCGCAAGGTGCGGCGGTTTGCGGCGCATGTGCTGGAAGCCGCCGCACTTTTTCAATACTGTATTCGCGGTGTGGCGGCGTGGCGGGCGCGCGGCGGCGGGCGTCGCCACGC
>JBOHWJ010000403.1:0-2784 GCA_050736495.1 Binataceae bacterium (SeqCode)
CAATACGGCGGCGGCGAGCCTGACGGATTCACATCTAAATCGTCCGCACGCGACAAGCCGGCCGCGGACGCGCCAACAAAAGCGGTGAAAACATGGCGGCACTAACCAATTCGCGCAATACCCCGGAGCTGGCCGACGGCGGCCGCACGCAGGTCTATCCGGTCGAGGCCAACACCACGATTTTCCTCGGCGGCATGGCGGCGCTCAACGCCAACGGCAATGCGGTGCCGGCTTCGAGCGTGGCCGGCCTGCGCGTTTGCGGACGCGCCGAGCGCGTTCACAACGGCATGCCGGGCCAGGACGCGGTCAACAATCCAGGCGCGGCCGGCGCCATTTCGCTGGTCGTGCGGCGCGGTGTTTTTATGTACGCGGTCAACGACGGCTCGATCAGCGCGGCGCAGGCCGGGCGAATGGCATTCGCTGCCGATGACAACTCGGTGTCGCTGAACGACGGCAGCGGCGCGACCGCCGTAAGCGGGCAGGCGGCGGTCTTTCCGGCGGCCTCCTCGCCGCAAATCGTCGCGCTCGGCCACGAGAACGTCTCCAATCTAAAGGTGCAGAGCACCAGCAGCGGCGGCACGGTCTACACCGACGGCGCCGACTACGTAGTCGACTACCAGACCGGTCTGTTGATGCTGGTGGCCGGCGGCGCCATCGCCGCTGCCGCGACGGTCTATGTCAGCTATTCCTGGGGCACGGCAACGCGCAGCGTGGCCGGGCGCATCGTCAACCTCGATCCCAGCGGGCAGGTCTGGATCGACTTCTGGCATCAGGCCGCGGCCGCGGTTTGAGCGCATCGCGATAGCGGCCGCCCGAACCGCGGTTGAGATAGCCACTGAGATAACAACTGAGCTGGACACAAGTGCGCCGGTGGCGTGCGGATATCGGAAGCACAACATCGAATGAAGCTTAGCTGGCGGCGCCAGGCGCATAGCAGAGGACCAATGGAAATCACCGCATCGAGCTTGACGGCACTGTTCACTGGGTTCGACGTAATCTTTCAGCGCGGTTTCGAAAAACCGCCCTCGTACTATGAGGAGATCGCGTCGATCGTGCGGTCGGCGTCGCGCCAAACCACCTATCCATGGCTCGGCCGCACCACCAAATTCCGCGAATGGCTGGGCGATCGCGTGGTGCAGGCCCTCGAAGCCCACACCTACACCATCGTCAACAAAAACTTCGAAGACACGGTCGGAATCGACCGCAACGACATCGAAGATGACAGCTACGGCGTCTACGAACCAGTCATCGAGCAGCTCGGCTGGGACACCAAGGTGCATCCGGACTCACTGCTATTCTCGATGGTCAAGAGCGCGGTCGCGGCACCGTCGAGCGTGGTCGGTTATGACGGCCAGCCATTTTTCTCGCAAAACCATCCGGTGGGACCGATGGGCGCGGCGGACGATTCGCGCGTCAGCGCCGCCTCCAATATCAACTCGACCGGCGGCGGTACGTACTGGTTTTTGATCGACGCCTCACGCGCCATCCGGCCGTTCATTTTTCAGTCGCGGCGCGAGTACGCGGTCACGCGCATGAACACGCTGACGGACGAGTCGGTGTTCAATCGCCGCGAGTTCCGCTACGGCGTCGACGGCCGGGCCAATACCGGAGTGGGCTTGTGGCAATTGGCATACGCGAGCAACACCGACCTGAGCAATCCGGTCAATTACGGCGCGGCGCGCGCGGCGATGCGATCGTTCAAGACCGACGGTGGATTACCGTTCGGCGCGCTGTCGAGCCGCAAGGGCGTTTACCTGCTGGTGCCGCCGAGCCTGGAAGAGGTCGCGCGCCAATTACTCAATTCGGAATTTATGGCCGGAGCCGGCGCCAGCGCCGTGGTTGCTACCAGCAACATCTGGCGCAATAGCGCGGACCTGATCGTGAGCGAGTACCTGGCCTAGCGCGGTATTTGAGAGCGAAGGACGATTCATCTTGAGGTTTTTTGGGTTTCTCAACACCTTGCTGAATAGAAGTGGTTCTCTCGGAACGGATTCTGACGTGGTGCGACTCCGCAACCGTGCGCCGATAAGAACGGCGCTGGCGGACGGAAGGCAAAACGGAAAGTACGTGCGGTGGGCGTGAACGTATCGAGCGGTAGGTAAAAGATGTCTTACGCGAATCCGAACGACATGATCGGCCGCTATCCGAATCGGGACCTGGTGCAATTGAGCAATGAGGACCCGACGCAGACTACGATCAACACGGCTGTGGTGCAGCAAGCGCTCAACGACGCATCCGCTGAAATCGATGGCTACCTCGAGAGCCGCTTCCAATTGCCGCTCGCGGATCCGCCGGCGGTCCTCAATCGTCTCGCCAGCGACATCGCGATGTACCGCATGCAGTCGCTGCGCCCGCTGCACGATCTTGCTGATGCGCGCAAACGCTACGAGGACGCCGTGCAACTGCTGATACGGGTAGCGGCGGGCCAGGTGACGCTCGGACTTTCCGTCGACAACGCCGAGCCGCCACAGGCGCAAGCCGCGGTGGTGGCCAAGGCGGGCGGCGATCCAAGTGGCGCCTTGCCGCCACGCGTCTTCAGCCGCGCCACGCTCAAGGGCTACTGAGAGGCGGCGCGATGACGACTCAGCTCGACAATCCCTGGACCGGAAGCGTTTATTCGCCACCGACACCACTCGACATCGAGACGCTGGAGTCGGCGATCGTGAATCAGCTCGCGGCGCGGATAAGCGCGATCGAAGTCGTGCATTTTCCCGACCAGCCCGACGCCTACCGCATGACGCATCGGACCGGATCGGCGCTGGTGCGCTATCAGGGCGCGAAGTA
>JBOHWJ010000404.1:0-3818 GCA_050736495.1 Binataceae bacterium (SeqCode)
CCGCTGCCGCCGATATCGACCGCGAGGGTGAGCGCCAAGGCATTGCGCTTTTGCTGCGGCCGGACCGCCGCGCCGTTTCCCTTCTTCATCTGGCTTCGCTCCTTGGGCGTCGTTGATAACTCTGCTCTGTTGGCGTAGCAACGCGCGCCCAGCGCACCGGCGGCGCCGGCTCACGCGACGATGCGCGCCGGATGCGCGTAGACATTGAAATTCGGCTCGCGCAGGAAACCCACCAGCGTCATCCCGACTTGCTCCGCCAACTCAACCGCCAGCGACGATGGCGCCGACACCGCACATAGGATTGGAATGCCCGCCACTGCGGCCTTCTGCACTATTTCGAAACTGAGCCGCCCGCTAACCATCAGTGCCACCTGTGCCAGCGGCACCATCTCATGCGTCAACGCGTGGCCGATTACCTTGTCGACCGCGTTATGACGCCCGACGTCCTCGCGCAGCACGATCAGCGACGGCGCCGCCCCGCCATCAGTGGCGGTGCCTACGGACGCGGAACCGGCCCTGCCGCCGTCGAGCGCGAACAGCGCCGCCGCGTGTAATCCGCCGGTCATCGAAAAGACCGCCTGTGCCGCGCGCATCAGCGCCGGCATCTTGAGCAGCGCCCGCGCGCTCATTATCGCGCCACCGGCGAGCGGTTCGATCCGCCGCTGGATCGCGTCAATACTGGTCTTGCCGCAAACCCCGCAACTCGACGACATGACGAAGTTGCGCTTGAGCCGCTCGCGCAATCCACTGGCCGGCACGTTCAGGATGACGTCGATCGTGTTGGCTTCGGGCACGCCCCTGGAGCCGCGCACACGGCGAATCTCACCCAGCTCGGCGCGGGAACTGATGAAGCCCTCGGCCAGCAGAAAGCCGGCCGCCAACTCCTCGTCGTGACCAGGCGTGCGCATCGTGAGCGTAAAGCGGCGTCCGCCGAGGCGGATTTCGAGCGGCTCTTCAACCGCCAGGCGGTCGCTCTCGCCACGCGCGGCGCCGTGGCGCCATTTGAGCGCCGGATGTTCTATGACTAAGTCGTTCATCGCCTTTAGCGCGGCGCGTTACGCCGGGCCCGAGGCGGCGGACGCGGCCGCGACCAGCGGGCTGTCGGCGCGGCTCACGGAGGTCTCGTGGAGACTATTCACGTCGTCGCGATCGGGATGGTCGGTGTTGTAATGCAGCCCACGCGATTCCCGGCGCGACATCGCGCAGCGCACCACCAGCTCCGCTACCGTCACCAGGTTGCGCAATTCGATCAGGTCGGAATCGAGCAGATGGTCCCAGTAGTAGCTGTGGATCTCTTCCTTCAGCAATTGGATGCGGCGCAGCGCGCGATCGAGCCGCCGGTCGCTGCGCACGATCCCGACGTAGTTCCACATCAAGCGCCGGATCTCGTCCCAGCTATGTGTGATGAGGACGCGCTGCTCGCTCTTGATCGCATCGCCAGGGTCCCATTCGGGGAACTCGGGCGGCGTAGCGCGATCATTGCGCAGCTTCTCGCGCGCGTCGGTAACCGCACGCCGGCCCATCACCGCCGCCTCCAGCAATGAGTTCGAGGCGAGCCGATTGGCCCCGTGCAGTCCCGTCATTGCAACCTCACCCGCCGCATAGAGCCGCGGGATAGCGGTGCGCGCCATCAGGTCGGTCGCCACGCCGCCGCACATGTAGTGCGCGGCCGGCACCACCGGAATAGGCGCCGCCGTCAGGTCAAAGCCAAAGCTCAAGCATCGCTTGAAGATATTCGGAAAGCGTTCGCGGACATAGTCGGGCTTGCGATGGCTGATGTCGAGGTAAACACAATCCAGGCCGTGCCGCTTCATCTCGGAATCGATCGCGCGCGCCACCACGTCGCGCGGCGCCAGTTCGGCGTCAGGATGGTAGCGCTTCATGAAGGCGGTGCCGTCGGGCAGGCGCAGAATCGCGCCCTCGCCGCGCAGCGCCTCGGAAATCAGGAACGACTTTGCCGCTGGATGGTAAAGGCAGGTCGGATGAAACTGGTAGAATTCCATATTGGCGATAGGCGCGCCCGCCCGATACGCCATCGCGACGCCATCGCCCGAGGCGATGTCGGGATTGGTGGTATAGAGATAAACCTTGCCAGCGCCGCCGGTCGCCAGTAGTGTCGTCCGCGCAATGAACGTTCGCACCGCCATCGTGCCCTTGTCGAGTGCGTACACGCCCCAGCATGCGGCCGGCTGATCGTTGGCGCGGCGCTCGACCAGCAAATTTATGGCGACGTGATTTTCGAGCACCCGGATATTTGGCCGCGCCCGCGCCGTCTCGCCCAGCGCCCGCATGATCTCGCGCCCGGTCAGATCCTGCGCATGGAGTACGCGCCGATGACTGTGGCCGCCCTCGCGGCCAAGATCATATTCATCCTCGCCGCCCTCTTCGACCCGCGTAAAACGCGTGCCAAGCGCGATCAGCTCGCGCACCGCGTCGGGTCCGTCGCGCACGATAGTCTCGACTGCGGTGCGGTTGCACAGGCCGGCGCCGGCGCGCAACGTGTCCTCGATGTGCGATTCAAACGAGTCGTCGACGCTCCATACACTGGCGATCCCGCCTTGGGCATAGGCGGTATTGGCTTCGTCGCTCGCCGCCTTGGTCAGCACCGTCACGGTGCCGAACTCAGACGCCTTGATGGCGAAAATCATCCCGGCGATGCCGCCGCCGATGACGATAAAGTCGCTGTAGAGTCCGGAGTGCTGTTGCATGTCAGGCGTGATCGGCTAGCGGCGGCGCTGGATGCCGCCGGTTGCATCCGCATTGGCCGCGGCGCCCTCGCTTCAAGCGGATTTAGTCAAACCTTCACATGGGCGCAACGGACTGTTTCCGACGCTATTTGACTGCTCGGCGCGGAGTCAAGGTTGTGAGCGCTGGCGGACCGGCCGCGCTTTGGCGATTGCACCCGCTTTGCCGCGTCCACCGATGATTCGCGCGATACGCGTGTGACACTGCCAGAGGGGCAACGATTGCTCCACCGATGCGCATGCCATATTGTCGCAATTGTGCGGCGGCGAGGTGGAAAAGCGGGAAAATCCACGCGTATCAGAGTTGAGCCGTGACGTTCACGACCCCCAATTTGTTGACTCTGCTCAGGATCGCGGCGGTCCCAGTCGTGGTCTACCTGTTGTTGATGCCAACGCCGTTGCCCTCGCTGATAGCGGCGGTCATTTTCTTCATCGCCACTATTACCGACTTCTTCGACGGCTATATCGCACGCAGCTACGGTCTTGGCTCGACGCTTGGCAAGTTCCTCGACCCTCTCGCGGACAAGCTGCTGGTGCTCTCGACACTGATAATGCTCGCCGGCACGCCGCGCGAGCCGCATGTGCCGTCGTGGATCGTGGTGGTGCTGGTGGCGCGCGAACTAATGGTGACAGGTCTGCGCGCGGTCGCCGCCGCCGAGGGCCGAATCATGGCGGCCGAGGAGTTGGGCAAGTACAAGATGGCGTTGCAGTCGATCGCGGTGCAGGGGCTGCTCATCCATTACACCTACTTCCACATCGATTTTTTCGCCGCCGGGATGTTCGTGCTGTGGATCGCGATGGCGGTGACGGTATGGTCAGGGGTCGATTATTTCGTGCGCGCGGCGGACATGCTGGGGCAGAAGGCGCGCTCGGCGACGGCCAAGCGAGCCGCGATTTGACAAGCGCGCGGCGGACGGATAAATCGATCGGTCTTGGCACCCACCGCTGACGGTACATGCTGGCTGCCGATCGAAGGCGCCTCGTGTACGGTCGGCAGTGCGGCCATAGGCGAGCGGGTGTAGCTCAGTTGGTAGAGCGTGTGCTTGCCAAGCACAAGGTCGTCGGTTCGAAACC
>JBOHWJ010000405.1:0-1587 GCA_050736495.1 Binataceae bacterium (SeqCode)
GTATAGGGCGAAATGATGATCTCGACCTCGCGCGGGTCGCGTCCGCGCTCGCGCAGCAGCGTATGCAGTCGCGCAATCCTGGCGGGTGCGTCTTCGGGGCTCAGATTGAAGCCGAACCAGCCGCTGCCGCAATCGGCAACGCGTCTAAGCGCTGGGCCACTTTCACCGCCGAAGATGACCGGCACCTTGCCGCCCTGAACTGGCTTGGGGTAGCTGCGCACGCCTTTGAACCTCACGAACTCGCCCTCGAAGTCGGATTTCTCCTCGCTCCAGAGCTTGCGCATTACCTCGATACATTCGCGTGTGCGCTGGTTGCGCCGTGCGAACGGTATTCCGAGCGCGCCAAATTCCTCCGCCGACCATCCAATGCCGACGCCGAGCGCGAAACGGCCGTCGCTCACCTTGTCGACGCTCGCGACAACCTTGGCCAACTCGACCGGGTTATGCTCCGGCACCAGGCATATTCCCGTCGCCAACCGGATGCGGCTGGTGTGCGCGGCCACGTAGGTCAGCGCGATGAAAGGATCCATCCAGTCGCTGGTGCTCGACATCGCGAATTTGCCGTCCTCCGAGTAGGGGTACTTCGAGTCCTGCTCGTCGAACAACACCAGGTGTTCGGGCGCCCAGATAGTGCCGAAGTTGAGACGCTCGCAATGCTCGCCGATGACGCGCAGGGTGCCGGGCCTTGCGCCGAGACCAATCCCGGCGGTCAGCAATCCGATTTTCATGATCAATCCTCCACGAATTTGTCTCGCACGATTTGTCTCGACGGTTGGCGCGTCGATCGATCCGCGCAACGCTGCCGGCCGCCACCCGGAATCGTTTGCTGTCCGGTTACGGTTTGACGAACTTCAGCACGAAACGGTCCTGCAGATGGTTCATCTTCCAAAACGGCAGCGTGCGATCGTCTTTCGGGTTACATAGCACGTCGGATGATGCGGCCAGGCGGAAGCCGGCCTTTTCTACTTCGTTAATCACGAAGGCTTCGTCGATGCGATGAATCGTGCTGGCGTCGCTCGCGCCCGAGCCGCCTGGCGCGCGGTTATCTATAATCGCGTAGACGCCGCCGGTCTTGAGCGCGTCGAACACTTCGCCGTTGATCTTGCCGCGATCGTAACCGCGCCCGACCATGTCATGATAGTTCATGACGATTGTCACCGCGTCGAGCGTGCCCGCCTTGACCGGGAGAAAGTCGGGGGCATCGAAGCCTTTCGTCACTTCAACCACGTGCGACATGCCGGGTTCCTTGAGGCGCGCTTTCCAGGCCGCCTCCGCTTTTTTGAACTTCTCGGGAAACGGCTGGTTTTGCGAGTAGACTTTGCCGGTCGATCCGACCGTGCGCGCGAGCAGTTCGGTGGTGTAACCGCCGCCGGCCCACAGGTCAGCCACTCTCATCCCGGGCTTGATCCCATAGAACATCATCACTTGTTCTGGACGGCGCGACTCGTCAATTTTCTTGTCGGCGGCGGGGCGGTCGGGCGAATTGACGGCGGCGGCGATATACTTGGGTATTTGTGCGTCCGGCGCCGGGCCATCGTAGGTGATGTCGGCCGCATTCGTACCTGCGGCACGAGCCGCCGGCGGCGC
>JBOHWJ010000406.1:0-10368 GCA_050736495.1 Binataceae bacterium (SeqCode)
GCACCACGCCGGGCGCCACCGGCCCCGCGGTGAATCCGGCGTGGGACACCCCGGGCACGGGTTCGATCGTCGCCATCTCCGGTCCCTGCACGAAGGCGAGCGACGAGCTGTCGCCGAGGCGCAGGAACGCATGCATGGTGTTCGGCACGCCGTGCATCCAGTAGAGCGCGACGAGCTCCATTCCAACCACTTGAGTGTAGAACTCGATTTGCTGCTTGATGTCCTTGGTGCAGATGGCGATGTGATGAACTCCATTTGGCAGACCCATGCTGGAATCCTCCTTACCGGATGGCTGGCCTTGAGCCTTTCTTATAGCTCAAGTCGCGACATATTGCGCGCTCAGGGCCACGCGCCGCGGCTTGGTCTCACCCTTGTCAGTTGGCGTCGGTCTCGGGTAGATGTCGTGCTGTCCCGTTCGCCAATCAAGGGGGAAACGTCTGAGATTGAATCCGGAGCCTTCCAATGCGCAAAGGGCTTGGCGGGAGTTATGGTTCGAGGGCTAACTGGTATGGAACAGGAACTCGCAGGCAAGGTCGCAATCGTCACCGGCGCCGGGCGTATGCGCAGCATCGGCCGCCCTATCGCGAGACGGCTCGCCCAGGCAGGCGCCACAGTCGTCATCACCGGCACCGGGCGCCCGTCTGAGCGCTACCCCGACGACGAGAAAGCTGCCGGATGGCGCGACATCGAGAGCGTCGCCGATGAAATTCGCACGGCGGGCGGACGTTGTATCGCACTGATTTCCGATATCCGCGACGAGCGCGCCAACGAAGAGTTGATCGAGCGCACCGTCTCCGAGTTGGGCCGCATCGATATCCTGATCAACAACGCTGGTGCCGCACGCGGCGAAGACCGCGTGGCGACGGTCGATTTGCCCTACGATGTCTGGAAGCGGGTGCTGGTGACCAATCTCGATGGCACCTTCCTGCTCTCGCGTGCCGCCGCACGCAAATTGATCGCGCAGAGCAGCGGCGGCAGTATCGTCAACATCTCCTCTATTGCAAGCAAGATAGCCGGCGCCAACGCCGCCGCCTACTCGGCTTCAAAGGCCGGCGTCAACGCGCTCAGCCATTCAATGGCGCTCGAACTTGGCAGGCACAATATTCGCGTCAACGCGATCTGCCCGGGCATCATCGACACCTATCGGATGGACGACCTTGGCCGCGGCAAGAAATGGGAGGAACTGGTCAAGGGTTTCATCCCGCTCGGCTACCCGGGCGATGGCAGCGAATGCGCCGAGATAGTGTTGTTCCTCGTTAGCGAGCGCGGCAAGTGGATCACCGGTCAGGCGATTAACGTCGACGGCGGTTCGGTGTGGGGCAACTGAACTGACCCGCTAGCCCCAGACGCGATGCGCGATTGCGGTGACCAGGCGTAATTTGCCCGCTTGAGTCGCCTCCGGTATCGGATTGCCATCCCACACAGTGCCGAAGCCGCATTGCGTTGAGAGTGCCAGTTGATCACGCGGAAAGCAGCGGCTCGCTTCCTCGATTCGCCGCACGATAGCGTCGGCGGGCTCCAATTCGATGCGCTTGCTTGAGATCAGTCCGAGCACCACACCCTTGTCGCTGGGCACCTCGCGCAGCGGTTCGAATGAACCCGAACGCCAATCGTCGTATTCGAGCAGCAACAGGGAGAAATTGCCGGCGCGCTTGAAGACCTGCCGCGCGATCGACTCGTAGCCGCCTTCGCCGACGTAATAACCCTTGTTGTTGCCGCGGCAGAGATGCAGTCCGAATGTTGCGCCGGGGACGTCGGCAACTGAATTGATGATGTCAATGCCTTCGCTGAGCAGACGATCGGGATCCATGCCGCGGCTCGCGAAGTCCTCGCGCCGGCGTTCGGGATCGCACAGCATGCCGAGTTCGGGCGCGTCGATCTGGATATAGCGGCAGCCCAGCGCCGCCAGCTCTTGCGCCTCCTGGCGGACGATTTCCGCGGCGTCGCTGAAGAGACCGAAGGGGTCGGGGTAGGCGTCGCGCGAGTACTCCGGCGACCATCTAAGCGTCATCATCAGCGGGCTTGGCAGCGTCATCTTGAGCGGCTTGCGGGCGCGCCCGCGCGCGTAGGTGAATTCCTCATTGGTGAGTGAGCGCGTGCGCCGAATTTTGTCGACCACCGCGTACTGCACCTGGATATTGGTTTGCTCGGCCTGCTGATTCTTCTCGTGCGGCCGCCGCCAGACGCGGGTGAAAGCCGGGACTTCCCTGACGCCAGTGATAACGTCGGTCAACGGTGCGATAAAGTGCGTGCGCCGCATTTCTCCGTCAGTGACGACGTCGACGCCGCACGCTTCCTGCAGGGCGATCGCTTCGTCGACCGCGCGATCCTCGACGCGCTTGAATTCCCAGGTGGCAAGCTTGCCCGTCTGCCACTGTTGGCGTGCCTGCTTGAGGTAATCCGGCCGCAGCATCGAACCGATCACTTCCGCGCGGTAAAGAATTGGCATCGGTAATCCTCCTGGCAACGCCCTCTCGCCGGGCGGTTTCGGAACTGTACAAAGAAATGATCCCGCGGGGCAAAGCCCGGCGACAGTCGAGGCAACCGATCTCGCGGCCCCTGGGATTGCGAGGCGCGCGAACATAGCCAGCGTGGCGAGCGCGACCGGCATTTCGTTAACCGGCGTGGCGCCGCTTGCGCTAAGATATGTGGCGCAATGCGAAATCGACACGCACGCATCAGTAAAGCGGGCTCTGCGCGCAAACCCGCGTCGCTAAAAAGGTAATCCGACATGGCTCGATGCGCCATCATGCTCTCTCCAGTCTCCGGTCTCGCGCACGCCGAATTGGCCGCGCTCGCCCATGAGGCCGAGGATGCCGGCTACTGGGGCGTCTTTGTCAACGAAGCCATCAACGACGCCCTGATGTGCTCGTACGCGTACGCGAGAGCGACGCGCCGCATCCGTGTCGGTACGTGGATCGTCAACATCTATCTGCGCCAGCCCACACTCTGTGCCGCCGCCGCCGAAATGGTCCAGGACGCCGCCGATGGCCGCTTCATTCTCGGCCTTGGCGTGAGCCATCGTCCTGCCATGAGCGCGCTCGGAATCCAGATGGGGAACGCGCGCGAGCATTTGCGCGATTACACCGGGATGCTGCGCAGGACGCTCGCGGGTGAGCCGATAGGCGCGCGTGCGATGCGCTTTCGCGCACCGACCACGCCTATTCCCATCTACTACGCGGCGCTCGCGCTCGAAACCGCGCGGCTGGGTGGTGAATTGGCCGACGGCCTGATGCTTCATCTGTGTACGCCTGCGCGCTTGCGCATGGTGATTGACGCCGCTCGCACCACCACCGTCAAGCATGGACGCAGCCCATCGGCGCTGGCGATAACGCACGGGATGCCGGTCTTCATGCACGACGATCTCAAGACCGCCTATGCGGCTGCGCGCAAGGGTCTCGCCTTTTATGTCGCGCTGCCCTATTACAATCGCTTGTTGGCGCGCAGCGGCTTCGCGCGCGAGGCCGAGGCCGTGATGGAAGCCGCCGGGCGCCGGGATACGGGCGCGATGGCGGCCGGTGTCAGCGACGCGATGGTTGATGCGGTGGCGCTGGCCGGACCGGCCGCGCGATGCGTAGAACGGCTGGCGGAGCGCGGCGATGATAGCGCTGTCACATCGATTATCCTGCCGAATCCGGTCGGCGAGGATTATGCGGCTTGCGTACGGCGCCTGTTCAAGACGTTTGCCGCAAGCAATTAGCGGCGACGCCGTAGTGAATAAAACGAGAGCTTTAAGAGGAGATCAAAATGACAAAGCTGACCGCGGAAACGGCTAAGCGAATGGCGCTGGAACTGTACGACTATCAGCTTTCGGATGACGCGGCGGCCGCCGTGGCTCACATGGTCGGTGCGATGGCGACCTATTCCCAGCGGCTTGAGGCCCTCAACCTCGCCGGTATCCAGCCGCCGTTAGGCTACTCGACCTTGCAGGCCGAGGCCGATCGTCTCCGCCGCCGCTCGTCGTAGGAGTATCGGGGCCACCTTGCGCAGCGCTTCCCTGCGCCGCTCATGCCTGCGGGAGACGGCAGGGGCGAGGACGGCCAGCAGCGGTCCCACGCCAGAATGTGGCCAATCGCCACTACGAGGTAACTCATGTCTAAATCGGACGAACTGCTGAGTTTTGACGTCGCGGCTCTCGCGATCAAACTGCGCGCGAAGGAAATCTCGCCGGTCGAATTGACCGAGGCCTATCTCGCGCAGATTGAGCGGCTTGACGAAACTCTCCTCGCTTACATCACGGTTACAGCGGATGCCGCGCGCGAGGCCGCAAGGAAAGCCGAGGCCGAGATAACCGCCGGCAAATGGCGCGGTCCCTTCCACGGCGTTCCGGTCGCGCTCAAGGACCTTTGCTACACCAAGGGTCTCCTGACCACCGGCGGTTCCAGGATTCTCGACGAGTTCGTACCTGACTTCGATTGTACGTTGTGGGCGCGTCTCGCCGACCAGGGCGCGGTCCTGCTGGGTAAACTCAACCTTCATGAGTTCGCCAGTGGCGCGACCACCACCAATCCTCATTGGGGCACCTGCCGCAATCCATACCATCATGACAGCGTGCCCGGCGGCTCGAGCGGTGGTTCGGCCGCGGCGATCGTCGCCAAAATGGCCGCTGCCACCATCGGCACCGACACCGGCGGTTCGATTCGAATACCGGCGGCGTTTTGCGGATGTGTCGTGATGAAACAGACTTGGAGCCGCGTCAGCCGCCACGGCGTCATCCCACTTTCCGATTCGCTCGATCATGCCGGGCCGATCACACGCACCGTGCGCGACGCCGCCCTGATGCTCCAGGTGATCGCGGGCCGCGATCCTCATGACGGTACGTCGAGCAATGAGCCGGTGCCTGACTACTCGCAGGCGTTCGAGCGCGATATCAAGGGCGCGCGTATCGGCGTCGTGACTGAATTGACCAACGCTCTTTCGGACGAAGTCGCGCATTCGTTCCACCTCGCGCTCCAGCATCTGGCCGATCTCGGCGCCAAGGTCGAGGATGTCTCCATCCCGGCGATCGAGGCATGCTCGACAATCGCAACCAACATCATGTGGGCTGAGTCATTCGAGCATCACGAACAGTGGATGCGGACGCAACCGCGGGACTACGGCTTCGACGTGCGCCGGTCGTTGGAGGCCGGGATGCTGACGCCGGTCACCAACTACATCCGCTCGCAACGCGCACGCGCGGTCGTATTGGCGCAGGCGCTCGACGCACTCGAAGGGCGTATCGCGTTGGTGGCGCCGACGGCGTCGATTCCGGCGCCGCGCATCGATATTGGCGGGCGGGCGCTCGCGCCCGGCGGTTCGCCGGTCAACATGGTTACGGCGGTGCTGCGCTTCACCGCGCCGTTCAATGTCACCGGCCAGCCCGCGCTGGCATTGCCGACCGGGATGTCGCCCGAGGGCTTGCCGCTTTCGATGCAGGTAATCGGGCGGCCGTTCGACGAATCGTCGGTGTTTACGGTGGCTGCCGCGTTCGAGAAAGCGCGCGGCCCGCTGCCGGAGCCGAAATTATAAGTCGCTCGCGAGGATTCGTTTTTTGCGAGGAGGTAAGCATCAATGGCCAACTCGGATGAATTGCTGAGCTTCGATGTGGCAGCCGTGAGCCAAAAGCTGCGCAGCCGCGAAATCTCTCCGGTCGAACTGACCGGCGCTTACCTCGATCGCCTCCATGCGACCGAGCCCAAGCTGCACGCCTACATCACCGTGACCGAAGATGCCGCACGCGCCGGCGCCAAAGAGGCCGAGGCGGAAATTACGGCGGGCCGATGGCGCGGTCCGTTTCACGGCGTTCCGATCGCGCTCAAGGATTTGTGCTACACCAAGGGCGTCCGCACTACCGGCGGCTCCAAAATCCTCGCTAACTTCGTACCCGACTTCGACTCCACGGTATGGGCGCGGCTCAAGGCGCAGGGCGCGGTCCTGCTGGGCAAGTTGAACCTCCACGAGTTCGCCTACGGTGTCACTTCGAGCAACCCGCATTACGGCCCGGTGCACAACCCTCACAACCTCGAGCGGATCCCGGGCGGGTCGAGTGGCGGATCGGCCGCCGCGATTGTGGCGCGTTCCGCCGCCGCCACCATTGGCAGCGACACCGGCGGCTCCATCCGGATACCGGCGGCGTTTTGCGGATGCATCGGGCTGAAGCAAACCTGGAGCCGCGTCAGCCGCTACGGCGTCATTCCGCTCTCCGACTCGCTCGACCACGCCGGCCCGATCACGCGCACCGTGCGCGACGCCGCCCTGATGCTCCAGGTGATCGCGGGTCACGATCCCAACGATCGCACTTCGAGCCGCGAGCCTGTCCCCGATTACACGCGGGGACTCGGCGGCGACATCAAGGGGCTGCGCGTCGGCGTCATCCGCGAGCTGCAGAGCAATCTCGGCGCCGACTTTACTCGCGCTTTCGCCGACGCCCTCAAGACGCTCAAATCGCTCGGTGCAATCGTTGACGAGGTTTCCGCGCCGGCCCTTCAGGCCGCCAACGCCACCGGTGCGATTATCGCGGGCGAGGCGCTCGAGTATCACGAAAAATGGCTGCGTGAGCGGCCGGCCGACTATGGCGAGGACGTGTTGGAGCGGCTTCAGGCGGCGCTGATGACGCGCACGGCCGATTACATTCGCGCGCAGCGCGCGCGCGGGCTGATGCTCTCCGACGCGATGCGTGCGCTCGACGGCCATGACGTGCTGCTGGCGCCGGTCGCCTCGATTTCCGCACCGCGCATCCATCGGCCCGGTATCGCGCTCGACGAGCATGGTCACGAGGTCGATATCTTCGAGACCATCATCCGCTTTACGCTGCCGTTCGACGCCACCGGCCAACCCGCGCTCGCGATTCCCATCGGGCTTGCCAGTGACGGGCTGCCGCTCTCCATGCAGTTCATCGGCCGGCCCTTCGACGAGCCGTCGGTACTGCGCGGGGCCGAGGCCTATGAGCGTGCTCGCGGTCCGCTTCCAGAGCCGAGGCTTTGAGCTGAATCAAACCGCGGCCGCGCTGCTCAGTCCGGACCAATGCGCGCCTCTCCTTCGGGGGACGCGCTTTCTCCGGCGCGTGTCATACGCCTTGCCGACGCGCCGCCGGTGTCTGTCCGGCTTAGTCACGCGTGCGGCTTTCGAGGGCTTTGCATACGACCCGCGCCGCCGTATCGACTCCGTTGGTGGTGTCGACCACCAGATGGCATTGCGGCGGAAGTTCGGTGAGCGGCGCGAAATCGTCGCGCTGGCGCAAGTAGACCTGGACATTCGCATCGGACGGATTGTCGCCCCGGCGTTCACGCTCGTTGAGCCGTCGTACGATCTCCGCTTCATCGGCGCGGCATTCGACGAAGAGCACCGGTACGCCGCTTTGCGCGCTTAGTTCCATGACCGCGCGGCGCTCCGCCGGATGTCTGAAGGTGGCGTCGAGAATTATTCCGTCACCGCGCGCGAACGCGGCACGTGCCGCGTCGAGGAGCGCATCATAGGTGCGCCGATTGAAGTCGTCAGCGTAGATGCCCGCGCCGTATTGAGCATTGCCGTGCGCGGCCGCCGGCAACTCGAAGCATTTGCGCACCTGATCGGAACTTACGACTTCAAAGCCGAGCTGCTGCGCGAGCTTGCGCGCAAGCGTCGACTTCCCGCTTCCTGACAGCCCGCACACGGCGATCAGCTCTTCGCGCCGCAACCGATTCGCGTAGTGGCAGGCGAGCTCAAAATAGCGGCGCGCCGCGGCGCGTGCCTGTTCGCGTTCGGCGGGCGGCACTTCGGCCGCGAGACTGCGCAGACTTTCGACCTTTGCGCGCACGGTCGCACGGTAGCATTGGTAAAACCGCAGCAATATCGCAAGCGTATCGTCGTCGGCCGCCGCGACGTACGCCCGCGCGAATTCGCCGGCGAATTCCGGCGCTCCCAGCCGCTCCAGGTCCATCACCAGAAAGCCGATATCGCAGGCGACGTCTCCGTAGCGCAAGGCTTCGCTGAACTCGACGCAGTCGAACACCGTCAGCTTGCCGCCGTCGATGCATACATGCTCGCAGCGCAGGTCGCCGTGACCCTCGCGCACGCGGCCTTGGCGCGCGCGCCGATTGAGCAGCGCCCAATGGTTGGCAACGAAGTCGCGGGTGTGCGCCAACAGCGCCGCGAGATCGCGGGCTTCGCAAGTGTGGCCTTCAAAGCGTTCGCATTCCTCGATATTGCCGGCGACCATCTTCCACACGGCCGCGGGACAACCGTAATAAGCGCCCGATGTGGACGGCGCCTCGCCATGAAAAGCCGCCAGCCGCCGCGCCAGCGCGCGGATATCGTCAAGAGTGGCGAGCCGCCGTTCGAGTAGCCGGTCGAGCATCCTGTCCTCAGGCAGCCGGTGCATCTTGACGGCGAATTCCACCGCCTTCGCCGCGCATGAACGCCGCCGGTGCGCCGCGCGATCCTGCTCGTCGAGCGCGAAGCCGTCATCGGCGCGCACGATCGCCACAACGCCAATATATGTGTCAGGGGCAAGACGGCGATTGAGCCGCACCTCCTCCTCGCATAGATGGCGTCGCCGGTCGAGCGTGCTGCAATCAACGAACGGAAATCTCAGCGCCTTCTTGATTTTGTAGACGTATTCGCTGGCCAGGAACACGTACGAGAGATGGGTCTGGCACAATTCCACCGTGGCAGGCAGATGTGAGTAGAAATCAGGCCGCATCATCGCCTGGACCAACGCGGGAAGCCTGCCGCGCGGGCTGGCGTGGCCGGAACGGACAGCGATGGAACTCATATACAATCTCACTCCGCGTATGCGGAAGCTCGCCCCACGCCTGCGCGGTCGCATCCGGCGCTACTGGGGTCAGGTCGCGAATGCCGAACCAAGTTGCGGGTTGCTCCCACCATTTTCCATTACTCGCTCGTTAGGAACTGGGCCGCGGCGCGTCACGTCAATTGCTTATGCGAGCGGCGTGCCATGTCGGGGCGCGATCGCGTTGCAAGGATCAACCGCGAAAAGGCGAATCGCTTCGCCGCTAAATCGTGGATAAGCTTCGATGTATCTTGCGGAGACATCGATTTGTGCGCGAGCTGACTCCAAGAGCTACAATTGGCGAATCAGGCGATGACGCAGCGCAGGCGCGAATGGCTGACCAGCTATAATCGGTGCGGGCCACCTCGATATTTTGGGCGGCGGCGCTTCCTCCAATTCGCCAGCCTCGGCGCGGTGGCGGCGGCGGTCGTGGTTGTATTCCCCGCGGTGCCGTGGCGTCAGACGCCAGTGCAACTGCCTTCGCGTGTGGATCACCGTGTCCGAATTGCAGGTGCGCACGGCATACGAGTATTCCCTTTGCAAAAAGGCCGGCTCATCCCCGACCTGATGCTTTATTCTCCGCGACTGCCGCTACTCTGATCCGGGAGCGCGCAACGCACGCGTTATTCGGATGCTTGGTCAGCAAATTCCGACCAGGTACGAATCCGTGCCAAGCAGGCATGACATGCTGCCCCGCGCCTGTCCAGGGCGCGGCGGCGTACCTTCACTCGTGCGCTTCGAGTCCCATGCGGCGCGCGATGATCACCTTCATGATCTCGTTGGTGCCGGCGTAAATCGCCTGCACGGCCGCGTCGGCATAGTCCATCGAGACCGGGAACTCGAGCATGAAGCCGTAGCCGCCGTGAAGTTGCAAGCATTGGCTTGCCACGCGCTTCAGGAGTTCGCTGGTCCACCATTTCGCCATGCTGACTTCGGTCACGACCTCTTCGCCGCGCACATGGGCGGCGAGCAGACGATCCACAAACGCCCGCCCGACTTCGATCTCCGTTGCCATCTCGGCCAGTTTGAACTGTGTGTTTTGAAACGAAGCGATCGCTTGGCCGAAGGCGTGGCGCTGTTTGGTGTAGGCGATGGTATCGTCGAGGCATCGGCGCGCGCTCTCGATTGCGCCGACGCCGACCACCAGGCGTTCCTGCTGCAGCTTCTCCATGAGCATCTTGAAGCCCTGGCCCTCGTGCCCGAGCAGGTTGCTCGCGGGTACGCGGCAGTCCTCGAAGAAAAGCTCGCTGGTGTCCTGACCGCGAAAGCCCAGCTTGTCGAGTTTGCGGCCGCGTACGAAGCCGGGCGCGTCAGCGTCGACCAACAGCAGGCTTACGCCGCGATGCGGTGGGTTGGCCTTGGGGTCGGTCTTGGCGACGACGATCACCAAATCGCAGATCTGGCCGTTGGAGATGAACATCTTGGAGCCGTTGATCACGTAATGGTCGCCGTCGCGCCGCGCGGTGGTCTGCACCGCGGCGAGATCGGAGCCGGTGCCAGGCTCGGTCATCGCGATGGCGAGAATCACGTCGCCGCTGATGGCGCCGGGCACGTACCTGCGCTTTTGCTCCCCGCTGCCGAAGCTCACGAGATAGGGCAGGCAGATGTCGGAATGGAGC
>JBOHWJ010000407.1:0-6294 GCA_050736495.1 Binataceae bacterium (SeqCode)
TCACCGGCCGCTGTGCCGATGTTGGAAAGGTGAAGGGGCCGATCCTGCGCGGATTGGCGGCGCGGGCGCCCTACTTCAACAACGGTTCCGCCGGCACACTCGACGATGTCGTGAACTTTTACGACGAGCGCTTCGGGATTGGCTTCAGCGCGCAGGAAAAGACGGATTTGGTGGCTTTCCTGAACACGCTTTGAAGTGCCCGGGGGGCAGCCGGTCGTTTGCAATGGCAGGCGCGATCGATGACCAGCAAAACGGGCGGAGCATTGAGGCGCCGCCCGTTTTTTTTAATAGAGTATTCTTGACTGGAAGCGACTATACTCTGGTGGCTTTTGTGCTCACGACCCGCGGGCGTCGAAATTCAATCCGTCCAGCGTGTCAGCCACATGACCGACCGACTCGGGATATTGTGTTCGCCGTGGTTTTTGCCGCGAGCACCGCTAAATCTTCTGGCGGCCGACGGGGCGGCAGACAGACTTTGCGCTTCACGGAGAGTCGTTCCTCCAACATTGTCAGGCGTGCGCTTTACGGAGTAGTTTCGTTGGAGCGTCTTGGACACAGCACTTTCGGAGGATGAGCGCGTATGAGTGGCACGTCCAACGTTCAGAGCGGCAGGGAAACCACCGTGCCGCTTCATTCTCACCCGAGGCTGATTGACCGCGCGAAAGCGCTGGCTCCCGTGCTCCGCGAACGGGCCGCTGAAACCAACCAATTGCGCCGGCTGCCTGACGCGACCTGGAGGGATTTTATCGACACCGGTATCGTGCGGGGGCTTCAACCTGCCCGATGGGGCGGCGGTGAGCTGCATCCCAGGGAATTTTACAGCGCGATCATCGAAGTTGCCCATGCCGAGGGATGCGCCGGATGGGTCGCCGGAATTATCGGCGTGCATCCTTGGCAAACCGCGCTCTACCCAAGAGAGACCCAGGAGGAGATATGGGGCGCGGATCCGACCGTGATGAATTCGTCCTCCTATGCGCCCACCGGCACGGCCGAACGCGTCCACGGCGGGTATCGTCTGAGCGGTCGCTGGTCCTTTTCCAGCGGATGCGATCATTGCGGATGGGTCAATCTGGGCGCGATCGCTGGCGGCATTGAGATCAACGGACGGCAGTTACCCGACTTCCGCTCTTACCTGTTGCCACGCAAAGACTATCGCATCGACGACAATTGGCAAGTCGCTGGGCTTGCTGGCACGGGCAGCAAGGATATCGTCGTCGGCAATGCCTTCGTCCCCAGTCATCACAGCATATCGCATTGGGACTTGGCGTTCGGGCGGCCGATGCCCGGATGGGAACTCAATCCCGCGCCGCTCTACCGCTTGCCGTTCGCCGTGGTCTTCATCAACACCCTGAGCGCCGCCGTTCTCGGCGCCTCGGCGGGCTTTCTCGACGACTGGATAGAGAGCGGCCGCACGCGCAAGGGCGGCCTGGGCCTGAAGGTCGCGGAAGACCCCTATAGCCATAAGCTGGTCGCCGAGGCCAGCTACACGATCAAAAGCGCGAGTCTAAAATTCCTCAACGACTGCGATGAGATGATGGAGTCGGCGTGCGGCGGCGGTTCCTTCACGCTCGAGCGGCGGGCCGAATTGCGCTACAACGCCACGCGCTCAGCCGAACTGGCCTCACGTGCCGTCGAGCGCCTGTTCGAGGCCGGCGGGGGCCACGCGATCTTTCTCAATCATCCGCTCCAGCGCCGTTACCAGGATATCAAGGGCATGATGCATCACGCCGCGATGAACGCGAACCCCGCCGCCCGGCTCTATGGATCGGCGCAATTAGGCGTCCCCATTTTGGATATGTTCCTTTGATTCCGAGTTCCGCGGCTATATCGGCCGGCGTTTTGACTATCGGGATATTCGGCCAGTAACTCGCTCCTGCCGCGGGCCGGCGACGGCGCACGCCCGGGCACGATCACTCGAATCGGCACCCGCTCCTGGCGGTGGCCGCGCTGATCTCGACGCTGGCTATGTATTGATGAAATCGCGCAATAGGAGCAGAAAGGAAAAAACGGACATACGGTAGATTTCCGCATGCCGGCGGAGGTGAACTATGGCTTCCCAATTGAATCTCGACGAGCTGTTGCAGGAACATCGGGTTCATCGCCGGGTTTACACGGAAGCCGAGGTGTTCGCGGCCGAGATCGAGCGGATCTTCGAACGCACCTGGGTGTTCATCGGTCATGGGAGCGAGGTCGCCGCGGCGGGCGACTACAAAAGCGTGGAGATCGGCCTTCAGCCGGCGATCATGACGCGCGACGAAGATGGCGAGATTCATGTGCTGATGAACCGCTGCATGCATCGCGGCTCGACCATATGCCAGGAACAGCGCGGCAATGCGAGCTACTTCCGCTGCTGGTATCACGGCTGGACCTACAGCAATCGAGGTGAGCTTATCGGGGTGCCATACGCGGGCGGCTACGGCGAAAGTTTCGATCGCCGCAAATTCACTCTGATTCGCGCGCGAGTGGGAGTTTACCGCGGGCTGGTATTCGCGAGCCTCAACGCGGACGTGCCGGACATCGGCGACCATCTCGCCCGCGCGAAATATTACATCGACCTGTTCATGGATTTGTCGCCGGAGGGCGAAGTCGAGGCGCGCTCCGGGACCCATAAGTACGGCTACGACGGCAACTGGAAATTCCAGATGGAGAACGGCGTCGACGGTTATCATCCCAATTTCGTCCATCAATCGTTCTTCGAGGTCCATGGCAAGAAGCTCGGACGCAGCGTCATGAAGTTGTTCACCGAAACCTCGGATTATGAAAGCAAGGATCTTGGCAACGGCCATTCGATCCTCGATATGGCGCCCAAGCGCAATGTGAATCGACCGGTCAATACAATTCTGCGCGGGGCGGTCTCGAAAGTGGCGAGCGATGCTTACGTCGAGAGCCTGGTGCGGCGCTATGGTGAGGAGCGCACCAATGAGATTCTGGGCGCCTCCAACGTGAACCTCGCAATCTTCCCCAATCTGCTGATAATCGGGATCCAGCTTCGCAACGTTATTCCGGTCAACGTTGGCCGCACCGACGTTCACCTGACGCCGACCACGCTCAAGGGCGTGCCGGAAGAAATCAATGTCGCGCGGCTGCGGGCGCACGAGGCCTTTTACGGTTCGGCGGGCGGCGGCGCTCCCGACGATGTCGAAATGTTCAACCGCTGCGCCCAGGGGTTGCGCGTCAAAGGCGCCGAATGGCTCGAACTGTCGCGCGGAATCGACCGTGAGCGTATAGCCGATGACGCCAGCATCGCCGCCCATATCACCGACGAAGTTCCGCAGCGCGCATTCTATCGCCAATGGCGGAGGCAAATGGCCGGTGCGGCGGCCAATCTTACCGAATTGCGCCCACGCCCCGCCGCGCGAGGGTGAGCACCGGGGCCGCGTCCAACAGCAACTGTCGGGGAGCAACGCCAATGGCCATCCTGAGCCGGCAACAGGCTGAAGAAATCCTCTACAAGGAGGCGCGCAGCCTCGACGAATGCCGTTACGAAGACTGGTTCGCGATGTTCACTGACGACGCCACGTATTGGGTGCCGTGCAATGGCGAGGGCGTGGATCCAAAGCGGGAGATTTCGCTGGTGTTCGACGACCACGCCCGTCTGCGCGATCGTATCGACCGGCTTGCGACCGGCGTCGCGCATGCGCAGCGGCCGGCGTCGAAGACCCGCCGGCTGGTGTCCAACGTGCAGCTCGACGAGGCCGCGGAGGATCGCGCGAAGGTGGCCTCGGCCTTCCTGCTGTACGAATTACGTCAGAACAGACAGCGCGTATTCGCCGGCCGCTACGAACATCGGATGCGCTTGGAGCGTGGGTGCTGGAAGATCGCCGCTAAAAAAGCCGTGCTCGTGAACAACGACGAGGTCATCGATAATCTAACGTTTATCGTGTGAGCTGCCGGCGCGCGGCGAACGCTCAAGGATGAAAGTGCTCATCGCGAATGTCTCGCAACCGGATTAGTTGGGCCTGAACGTCAGTGACCCCAGCGAATGGGAGCGGTTCGCCACCAAAGTGCAATCGGCGAACACGATTGAGCCGAACGAGCCGAACCTCCGCATCCGGCAACTGGAGCTGGCACGCCGCGAGCCTTCCACAGCGGAAGTCGGCAGTCCACCCGTGGGGAAGTGATCTAATGTCGGCGCATGCGGTGGCGAAGAAAGACGCTCGAAAGAGGACCTCCGGAACCGGCGCCAGCGCTTCGCCCAATTTGCGATTATTCGCCGGTCGTACTTGACGACTGGCGGGTCGGCTAATAGTGGAGGGTTTTACCGATGGCATTGCGGGCCGGCGGCGGCGAATTGCAGTACGAGATCATTGAGAACTGGGGCCGGCTGCCTGGCGGCTGGACCTACGACATTGCGGGCGTCGGCGTCGACGCGAAAAATCGCGTCTACCTCTTCAACCGCGGCGCTACCCCAATCATAATCGTGGACGCTGACGGCAATTTTCTTCATAGCTGGGGCGATAAAAAGACGTTTCCCAACGCTCATGCCGTGACGATGGGGCCCGACGACACCATTTGGCTTACCGACACTTTCGACCATACCGTCCGCAAGTGCACGCTTGAGGGCGAAATCCTGATGACTGTGGGGACGCCCGGCAAGCCCGCGCCGCCAATGAGCGGGAAACCGTTCTATCAATGCACCCATGTCGCGATTCATCCTGACACCGGCGAATTTTTCGTCTCCGACGGCTACGGCAACGCGAAGGTACACAAGTACGCGCCCGATGGCCGCCTGCTCTATTCCTGGGGCGAACCTGGCAACGAACCCGGCCAGTTCAATCTCCCGCACAACATTTGCACCGATCGCGACGGCTACGTCTATGTCGCCGATCGTCATAACGCGCGCGTCCAGGTCTTCACTCCAAACGGCAGGCTTGAGGCGGTGTGGACCGGAATGGCGCTGCCGTGCGGGATGTACATCGACACCGCGAGCCCGGAGCAATTGTGTTACATCGGCGAACTCAGCTCCGCGTGGTGGATTGGGCCCAACCACTTTTTCTGGGAATTCTGGAACGGCGCAAAGACCATGGGCCCGCGCGTCAGCATCTATAGTCTCGACGGCAGACTGCTTGCCAAGCTTTGCGACAACGGCCAGGGGCTCGCACCGGACCAACTGATGGCGCCGCACGGCATCGCGGTCGACCGTAACGGCGATATCTACGTGGCGGAAGTCTCGTGGACCATCTCGAAGGTATTCAACCGCGGTCAAGCACCATCCCAGCCGGTCAGGAACGCGGTCAAGCTCGCGAAGATCAAACGCACCGAACGCGGCCATCACTGAGCACCCACCCAAGCTGGGGTGTCGCGGATCAAGCGTCGTCCGCGCTTCGTGGGCGCCGGTTTCCTTGGTGGACGCACCTGGACTTGAACCAGGGACCTCTTGCATGTGAGGCAAGCGCTCTAACCGGGCTGAGCTATGCGTCCACCGGGATTCGGATTATTACGCCGCATTTCGCTCGCCGCAAGACCGCCGCTCCCCCTCGAATACCACCGCTGTACGGAAGGCACTGTGTTGGCATACGCAGCGAATCGCGCGCCGTGAGGACCATTCGGGAGGGGTGCCTTCGAGTAGCAGATGGCTGGCGCCCGACAGCGTTAAGCGAGCCTTCGATTTCTCAGGCGCGAGACTTCGCCGCCACCGGCGACAACGGTTGTCATCGAGCGGTGGTAAAGAAAATCAGACACTTGCGGCGCCGACCAACCGGCACCTCCGAGACGCGGGGCGTTCCTACCGGCGACACTGCCTTTGGGAATGAACGCGGGAGTGGCATGGCAAAGAGATCAAACCAGTATCGGCAAGGCGACGTGCTTCTAACCGGGTTCAACCCGCCGTCCAAACCTGGAGCGTCGATCGGTCCAATGGCGCGCCATCGGAACCGCGCAGGTATTTGTCGAGCAGCGGCCGCGGCTGCGGATTCTTGAAATCCTCCGCGCTTGAATTCAGATAGATCAAGCCGCTCGAGATGGTTTGCTCAATGATCTCTTTCACCCGCGGATAAGCCACCGGCGCCATCACCCGGAAGCGCCCGCGGACTGCTCGTTCGGCAGCAGAGTACCGTCTCGCCACGGTTCGGGCGCGCACGCCATCGCGTCCGTCAGACCCCAGAAGAGATGGCGCCAGCCCAACACTTCACCGATTTGCATCTGCGCAAACCGATTTCCCTTCACGCCGGTGATCTCGCTTGCCCATATCAACAGACCGGCGAGAAAATCGAGCTTGACGGCTACCCGCGTACATCCGTGCAGGAGAAGGCACTGTGAGACTTCCGGCCCCGCGCCAAAGGAGTTGGTCTTTTC
>JBOHWJ010000408.1:0-2542 GCA_050736495.1 Binataceae bacterium (SeqCode)
GTTCAAGTCCGAGCCGGACCTCCTGACGCAACTGATTGAGCTGATCGCGCTCCTCCAGCAGCCGGAGCGCTTCGCGGATCACCTCGCTGGCCGAGGCGTAGCGCCCGGAGCTGACGCGCTCGGCGACAATTTTCTCAATTCCTGGGTTAAAAAAAACATTTATCCTGTGATTCCAATCTGAGAGATCGGTCCTGATAATAGAAGACTTCGCTAATCTTTGACATCGCTGTGGAGTGATGGAGGCCGGACGAAGGCGTAGATGGCCTTGAGCACAATGGCTTGGCGGTTGGGCGGGAGGCTCTCGATCCGCCGCATGCGGTGCAGCACTTCAAGTCGCAACACCGGATCGCGCCGATGCGGTTCACGCCATAAGCGTAATAGCTTCCCTGAGAGCCAATGTCGCAACCCGGGCCCGCGATAGCATCCGCGCATGGCAGCGGATGCACAGGGGCGGCAGCGACGCTGGCGCGTTGCCGCCGCCCCGATGATGAACTACTAAACGCGCGCGTGCCGCAGGCGCGGCAGCGATAACGTTTCTTTACGCGCTCGCGGGAGGCCGCGGCTGGCATGCTGCTTGGCCTAGCTGCGCACTGACCCGCCCAGCCAGCCGCCACCGCGTGCGAATTCTCGCGTCCTCACTTCTTCATGATCTCGCTCCCTTCCGCACCTCCTCGCGCCAGTTCGCACACCAGGAGCGATTGTATTAAATATGCTAAGGCGCTTGCTTTGCTAACAAATAGAACAACACTTCACTGTAAGACGCCAATTTTATTTCTCGCGCTACGCCGGTGCTCAGTCGTGCCCGACAGGCGGCGCTTGAACCGCGGGAGTCGCCGACTCGAGGATGTCGCGCCGGTTGCGTGAGCGAGGCGGATAGATCCGTACACAGTTGATGTTCTGTTTAATGGCTTTGGCCTCCCTCCCACTGGCCGCGACGTGTCGGTCCCATCCTTCCGTATAAACCGCGCCCCAGGGTCCGAGATCCAGACAGGTCACATACCAATCGATGTGCAGCGGCAGCATCGGCTTTCCCAGCAGATCGCAGACCGCGTTGTGACCGGCAAAGCGGCCCATCGGCCGCGCATGCTGGCACGACATGACGCTCGAATGCTCGCCGTCGATCGGCAGCGTCGCCACATCGCCCGCCGCGAAAACATCGTTGGTCCCTGTTACCCGCAGATAATCGTCCACCGACAGCCGGCCGAAGCGATCGCGTTGCCCGGAGAACTGTGCTGTCAGTGGGTGCGCGCGCATCCCCGCCGTCCAAACCACCGTGTTGGCCACGAGGCGCTCGCCGCTTTCGAGGACCAGGCCGTGCGCGTCGATCGCCCTTACGACAACGCCCGTACGGAGCTCGATCTTGAGGGAGGCGAGCGCCTGCTCGATCACCGGCCGCGCGCTGTCGCCGATGTCGGAACCAACGTGCGGCGCGTGGTCGGCCAGAATCGTGCGCAGCCGAGGCGACCGGACCCCGGCGCGTGCAGCGGCTTCGCGCAGCTTTCCGGGCATTTCGCAGGCCGTCTCGATCCCGGTGAGACCGGCGCCGACCACCGCTACGGTATATTGGCCTGGGCCGGCAGCCGCTGCCGGTAGCCTCGCGATATGCTCGTTCAACCGCAGGGCAGCGTCGTAGGTATCAACGTTGAAGCTGGACTGCCGAAGTCCGGGAAGGTCGGGTTCATAGAGCAGGCTGCCGGCAGCCAGCACCAGGCGATCGTATTCGAGAGCCTGTTCGCTGCCCGCGAACCTGAAGCTCAGCCGCCGGCGCGCGGCGTCCACCGCACTGACTTCACCGTCGATCCGCTCCACGCCGACCGGCCCCAACACGTCATCGAGCGGCACCCGAACTTCGCTCAGATCGCGTTCGTAGTTGCGCACCCGAATGCAGTGAAAGGGACCGCGATTTATCAGCGCGATCTTGACCTCGCCGTTGTGGATTCCAAGCGCATCCAGTTCGCGAGCAGCGCCGATCGCGGCCGCCAACCCGGCGAAACCACCCCCGACAATCACTATCGTCTTCACCGGGCGGAAATATAGCTGTAGGTGTTCGTGCCTGCCAGTGCCCGCGGTGCCAGCGTTATTCTTCCCACCGCTGTGGAAATCGATCGCGGAGGGCGACCTCTGCGATCGTGTATAACGTTGTCCGCGGCTTGCCAGCCACTCTCTCCAAGCACTCGCCGTAGCGGGCCACAAACCCCACAGCGAGCTATCTCGATTAGGTTTGCCGGTGCGCGGCGAGCCCCAACACATTTGGCAGGCCAATCATTCGCCACTGGATATTCACTTGTCCGATCCGGCGGCGAGCCGGAGAAACAGGCTAACGATCGTCATGACGATTAATACCCGCGCGGTAGACCGGCTATTTCCCTTCCTTGGACTGCCGCCAATCCTGCACGCGTCGCTCGCGTTTGAGCCAGGGAATCTGGCGGCTGTAGCTTCGTAATTGTCGCGCGGGAGCGGCAGATTTATGCTTGGCGCGACCGTTAGCGTCGGCAGTCCGCGACCTTCGCGCCGCTCTCCGTTGCGACCGCCAACACAGCGG
>JBOHWJ010000409.1:0-4051 GCA_050736495.1 Binataceae bacterium (SeqCode)
ACACTGGTCGTCAACAAGATTCGCGGCACGCTGTCGTGCGTTGCGGTCAAGGCGCCCGGCTTCGGCGATCGGCGCAAGTCGATGCTTGAAGATATTGCCATTCTGACTGGCGGCAAGGTCATCGCCGAAGAACTCGGCATCAAGCTCGAGAGCATCACCCTGCAGGACCTCGGCCGTGCCAAGCGCCTCGTGGTCGACAAGGACAACACCACGGTTATCGACGGGGCCGGCAAGAAGGCCGATATCGAGGGCCGCATCAAGCAGATTCGTGCGCAGATCGAGGAGACCACCTCGGACTACGATCGCGAAAAACTGCAGGAGCGGCTGGCCAAGCTGGTCGGTGGCGTGGCCGTCATCCGGGTTGGCGCCGCGACCGAGATGGAAATGAAGGAGAAAAAGGCGCGGGTCGAGGACGCCCTGCATGCGACGCGTGCCGCGGTTGAGGAAGGCGTGGTGCCGGGCGGCGGCGTCGCCCTGATTCGTGCCTCGTCAGCGCTCGATAACCTGCGCGGCGGTGGCGAGGAAGAGAAAGTCGGCATCGGCATCATCCGCAAGGCGATCGAGGATCCGGCACGCTGGATCGCGAGCAATGCCGGCTGGGAAGGCTCGGTCGTAGTCGACAAGATCAGGAACAACAAGGGTTCTTTCGGCTTCAACGCGGCGACCGAAGAGTTCGAAGACCTCATGAAGGCGGGCATCATTGACCCAACCAAGGTCGTGCGCAGCGCGCTGCAGAACGCCGCCTCGGTGGCGAGCCTGCTGCTGACCACCGAATGCATGATCGCCGAGAAGCCCGACGAGAACAAAGGCGCGATGGGGGGCGGGGGGATGCCTCCGGGCGGAATGATGTAAGCAGCGCCGTTTCAGGACAGCGTCTTTGAGAAAGCAAGCGGCGGCCGCGTAATCGGCCGCCGCTTGGCGTTCCTAACGCGCGCGCCGTCAGAACGACGCAGGAAAGCCGCGGCCTTGTTCGTCGTTCTTAGCGAAGTCTGCGCAAGCCAAATGGCGGAAGAGCGCACCCCGCACACTCCTCCCGCTTCATCAGCCCCGCATCGTGATGGCCGCATCGTGGCGACGATATTCGCACCCGGCGGGCGTGTTACACAGCCTAGTCGGAATCGCCCTGGCCGCTGCCCTGATCGCCCTGGTACTGTTGCGGCGCGTTCTGATCGCTGTCGTCGCC
Source organism: Binataceae bacterium (SeqCode) (assembly GCA_050736495.1). Taxonomy (GTDB): domain Bacteria; phylum Desulfobacterota; class Binatia; order Binatales; family Binataceae; genus JBOHWJ01. Next base: position 1,184 of record JBOHWJ010000409.1, read on the forward strand.
AGAATTCTGCGAATCCGGACTCTGCGCTTCAGAATTCGAGTCGGAATTCGGGCTGTCGGAATTTTGCATGTCGGTGTCAGGCGCGGACTGATCGCCGTTGTCGTCGGGGGCCGCGGATGGTTGCGGGTCGCCGCCTTCGCTGCTGCCATAGGCGGGCGGGGCGGACATGTCGCCGGCGTCTTGGGCAAAAAGGGCGGGCGACAGCATCAGGAGTGTCGTTAACGAAAGCGCGCATGCGAACACTAGGCGTTTCATTCGAGACCTCCGCCGGAGCCGGCACGGAACTGTGCAGCCATTCGCGCTCCGGACTACTGCCCACGTTTCACCGTGGCGCGGCGCGAGTCAACGCCTCTACCCCGTGTCAGCGTTTGCACCGGCCGCGGCGCGTACATGTCACGGAGGTTACATACAGCTTCTTGAAGAAGCGGCGGAGCCCGGCTATTGGCCGGTGTGATTCTCTTGCGCTGCAACCGCCGTCGGGCGCTGTAGCATCGTCGCACATCCCAGGGCTGTCCTGTCCCTGTTTGCGACGCCAGCATATAGCGACCGATGAGACGATATGGCTCGATGCAAGCCTAATTCGGGCTTCCTACGGGCATTGAGGCGAAAATCCGGATGGCCCGGTAGTTGCTCATCGATCCTCGGCAGACCCCTGCGAACTTAATGAGAGTGTCGAAAAGACGGAAGGGGCGGCGCCGGGGTGGCGGGAGATTGTGGCTATGCCGGTACGTGTGCTGATGGTCGATGACTCGCTTTTCGTCCGTGACGTCCTGCGTCATCACTTGGAATGCATCGGATGCGAAGTGGTCGCGGAGGCGGCAACCACCCGGCAGGCGCTCGACCTTTTCAGAACCGTCGCGCCTTCGCTGGTCATGCTCGACGTGGGTGTGTCACGTTTGGGCGGAATTGGTGCGCTCAATCTCTTCCGCATCATACGCGCGGAAAGCCCCGATGTTCCCATTTTGGTCGCCAGCGCAGTCGCCTTTCCGGAGGTGCGCAAAGCGTTCATCCGCGAGGGAGCGCTCGACTATATGGTGAAGCCATTCGACGCATCCAGTTTCGAAAGGGTATGCCAGCGCCTGGTGGAACTGTTTCCCGAACTGGCGTCGGCGGGACATTATGCGGGCTCGAATTTGCGGCTTGGCCAGCGCTTTTCCTAAAGCCCAAGGCGAGCGGATTACCAACGGCGCGATGAACCTTGCGCGATCGTCGCTTCCAGCATTTGCATCCTTCTTGACCGCTATCTCGAGGGAAAAGGCTATTTCGGCGGCTCTCACCCAGCCACATCGCGTGTGTCGGCAGTAATGGCTGGCAACGCGGCGTTAGCTGATGGCGGCCTGACTGGGAATTACCACCCGCTCTATCCGTATCGGCTCGCCCGGAACGCATGTCACGTATGCGACCCATCCAGCTTCGGAACTCGAGTATAAGGGCGCTGGTGTGCCGCAATAGAAGGCCCGTGTCACGCCCTGCGAGACGTCGCCGAAGACATGGATATGGCCGAGCGCGATATAGTCGTAATCGCTCGACTCGATTTCGGCAGGAGTGATCGGCGAGGAGCGGTTGGTCGCGTTGTCCGCCGTGAAGAAACCGTGGGCGAGTGCGATATTCCAACGGTCGGGGGCTGGCTCCGGCACGCCCGACAGTGGCCGGTAATCAGGCGAATGCTCGACTAGCGCGCGCCCCCATATACGCGCGCCGAGATGCGGGAATTCGATCGCACGGCCCTCGGGCTCGAGGATCAGGTGAAGGTTGTGCGGCAGCGCGCCCGGTTGAAGTCCCGCGTAAATCGAACGTTCGTCATGGGCGTCGTGATTGCCCGGTATCATCACCACCGGCATTTTAGCCCGCTCGATCTCGCTCATTGCGAAGCCAAGCGCGGCTTCGCTCACGCGGCTGGAATCGAACAGGTCGCCCACGATTAACAGAATATCGGTGTCGCGATGGTTGGCGAGGTCGATTACGCCGCTGAAGGCGCGGCGGACGCGGTCACGGAAAACCTCTCCCGACGTTCCCGAGCCGAAAGTATCGCTCTCCAGGTGCACGTCGGAGGTATGAACCAGGCTGAGCGGTCTCGGCGGTTTTCGCGGCACTGTCATCTCCACCAGCGGTAGATGCCACAGGAGCCCGGTGGCTCACAGGCGATCAACAAAGCGCTTTCACTTATACTAGGGCGGCTGTACCTTATATTCAACGTCAAAGAGCGTACGCGCGGGCGTCCATTCCATTTAAACGGAGCGGGAAAAAGCGTGATCGTTGTAATGAAGGCGCAAGCCACCGAGGCCGATATCCAAACCGTCGTTCGGATGGTAGAGGAACTCGACTACAAGGCGCATATCATTCGCGGTGTCGAGCGTACGGTGGTCGCATGCGTCGGCGAGGAGCGCGGCGAGAGCCATTCGCTCCAACACCTCGAGTCAGTCTCCGGCGTCGAGCGCGTGATGCCAGTGGTCAAGTCGTTCAAGCTTGCCAGCCGCGAGGTGCGGCCTGAAGGTTCGATAATCGAGGTCGGCGGCGTGGCCATCGGCGGCAAGCGCCTGGCCGTAATCGCCGGGCCATGCGCGGTCGAAAGCCTTGAGCAGGTTGAAGGCGCGGCGGCGGCGGTCAAGCGCGCCGGCGCTCATCTGCTGCGCGGCGGCGCGTACAAGCCGCGCACATCGCCCTATTCGTTTCAGGGGATGGAAGACGAGGGAGTGTTTCTGCTGGAGAATGCCGGCCGCAAGCAGGGTCTGCCGGTGGTGACCGAGATCATGGACGCGCACGATATCGAACTGGTGGCCGCCCATGCCGACATGCTCCAGGTCGGCGCGCGCAACGCCCAGAATTTCTCATTGCTCCGGCGGCTGGGCAAAATCCGCAAGCCCGTGC
>JBOHWJ010000410.1:0-3290 GCA_050736495.1 Binataceae bacterium (SeqCode)
GCCTTCAGCGAACCGGGCGAGGCGTTTCGTGATTCTCACGCGCAGGCGCAAGCCCGTGGGGGCGCGGCGCCGGAGCGCGCGATTCTATGGCTCGGATGCAACGTGTTGCGCACGCCCCATCTCGCCGAACTCGCCATGAAAATGATGCGCATGGTGAACCCGGAGCTCTCGATTCTCGGCGGCCCGTCGCATTGTTGCGGCAGTCCGATGACCGCCCAAAGCGATCGCGAACGCGCGCTCGGCCGCACTATCGGCCACTTCCAGGCCGAGCAGGCGCCGACGCTGGTGAGTTGGTGCCCGTCGTGCCATACGAATCTGCGCAGCGGTTCGGACGCCGCAAGCTGGGGCTTCGACGAACTGCACATCACCGAGTTTCTCGCGCGCCGGATCGACCGCCTGAAATTTCGCCCGCGGGTTTCGGCGCGCGTGATGCTGCACGGTCATACCGGCACACCCGATCGTGACCGCGACATGGAATATTGCCGCATGCTTCTGAACGCGGTGCCGGGCATCACGATTGTCGCTGAACATACCGACCCGGACTTGGGCGTGCATTGCGTGCCAGCGCTGATAGCCGCGAAAATCAGCCTCGAAGCTTACGAGCGGAAAGTCCAGGCGCTGATCGCGCAGGCGCGCGCGGCCGGGGCCGAGATGCTCGTGACTATCTATCATTCGTGCTATCGCGAAACCGAGAAGCGACTGCGTGACGATACGCCGGTGATCGAGAACTACATGACGCTGCTTGCCAAGGCGCTCGACATGACAGTGGCGCCCAACGTTTACCGCGAGATCGCGCATGGCGGCGACGCGCGCTTCGAGCGGCTCGCATGCGAGGCGGAAGCGCGCGTTATCGATCGCGGCGAACTCGAACGCGCCGTCAAGAGCGAGTTCCCGTCCTCACGCTCGAACAGGTAGGGAGGCTCTGCGCAAGTGCGACCTGTCATTCTGAGCGCCTCTAGCGGAGCCCAGGCGAAGCGAGCAAAGGAGTCGGCGACGTGCGTTTAGAATCAGCGAAGAATCCCCGGATTCTTCACTTCGCGGACGCCGTTCAGAATGACGGACAGGCTGGTGCGGAGGTTCCCTGGCGCGCACGCCCTGACCACCGCGGGCGGCGGCACCGGCCCACTCGAATCCGAACGGACCGCGCCCACGCCGCCAGCTTGTGGATATACATCAGCCAGAGTTGACATATGGATTTGACATGAGCGCCACGCGCCGTTACGCTGGCGATGTCAACTTCAGTCTCGGGCGCTTACGCCCCTCCCGCGAAAGGAGCCACCATAATGAAATCGACGCTGCTCAGCACGCCCCAACGTGAGTGGACGCCCGGAAGCTGGCTCTATGGCGAGAACTCGATCCACGAGGGCGTTGAATTGGTACGCGTCAAAATCCTGAGCGACCGGCGCGCCGAGGGTGGCGGGATGGCGTATATCGTGAAGTTCACTCCGCCCGCTGGAAAGCTCATCAAGCTGGTCGCCATCGCCCGCTCCGACGAACACGTCTACATCCTCGAAGGCGGCTACTGCAATCACGCCGGCGAGCAGATTCGCTTCGCCGGCGACTACGGGCTCAATCCCAACGGCAAACCGCATAGCGCGTTCATCGCGCGGGAGACCGTGGGGCTCGCGGTATACTCCGGCGAACCTGACGAGGTCCGCGAATTCGCGATCGTCGAGCCGATCGCCGTGGCGTAGGGATACGCGCGGTCAAATCACCTGGTCGCGCTTGAGCGCTTCAATTTCCGCCGGTTTGAGGCCGACCAGGTCGCCGTAGATGCGCTGGTTGTCGTAACCGATTTTGACCGAACCGCGCCAAACCTTGCCCGGAGTCTCGGAGAACTTCGGCACGACGCCGATTCCCTTGATGCGGCCTACCTGCAGGTCTTCCCATTCCGTGTGCACACCACGCGCCTGGTAGTGCGGATTCTCGGCCATGTCTTTCGCCGTCATGATCGGCGCGCATGGGACCTGCGCCTGGTTGAAAATGCGCACGACATCGGCGGTGCTGTGCTCACTTATCCATCCGCGCAGGATAGCATCGAATTCGATTCCCTCGATCGATTCCAAATTGGTGCGCGCGCTCTGCCATTTCACATCGGCAGGGTCAAGCCCGATGGCCATGAGCAGGCGGTTGTAGACCTCCGTCAGCGCACCCATCACGATCCATCCGTCGCTGGTCTGGAAGCTGTCGAGCGGCTGGAAGCCCTGCGCCTTGTTGCCGCTACGCTCGCGCACCAGGCCTTTTTCGAAATATTCGATCATGGTGCCGCCGGTCACACGATGGACCGCTTCAAACTGCGCGAGGTCGATGGACTGTCCCTTGCCATGCGCGCGCGCATACGTCAGTCCCGCCAGCGACGACCACAGGGTGAACAATGCCGTGACGTAATCGCCGGTCCAGGGTGCGGCGCGGCTTGGCGGATTGTCGGGGTAGCCGGTCTGGTACATGGTGCCGCCGAAGGCCTGGCCCACGATGTCGTATGATGCGCGATGGATGTAATCGGGCAGGCCATACTGGCCGTAACCAGAGACATGCGTGATAACGAGCCTCGGGTTGACCTTCCGCACCGTCGCATCGTCGAGACCCCATTTCGGATAGGTCCCGGGCTTCGAGCTTTCCATCCAGATGTCGCAAGTGGCGGCAAGCTTGAGGAAGAGATCGCGGCCCTGCGGCTTGGAAAAATCCAGCGTGACGCAAAACATGTTGCGCCGTTCCTGCAGCCAACTGCTTGCCACACCCGGACCGCCGTCCGTTCCGTCGAGCTGGATACCGAGCGTGCGCCAGCCGATGTCACCCTTTCCCGGCCGTTCGACCTGAATAACTTCGGCACCCATCTCCGCCGCGAGCGCCGCGCCAAACGGTTGGGCGATAAGCGTGCCGGTCGATACGATGCGCACTCCCTGCAATGGTCCAAACGGTTCCGGTATGAGGGATTTGTCATCCATGCCGTCTTCCTCTGTCGCGCCGCGCCAATCCTTGCGCACGCATTTGACTGGAATGATGCAACTTTTCGCCACCCAGCGGCAACCCATGCGGCGGCGAGCGGACGCGAGCATGATGGAAAGCGTTTAATGGCCGCGGCGGGCGGTCTATTATAACGCGCGCTCGGTTGTAATCATTGGGTGATGGGAAATATCGCCGGGTGGGAACGATCGCAATGAGCAGCGCCATCGATCGGAGCGAACTGACCTACAAGGCGGGCGCCGGCCTCGTCGGTGGCGCCATCGGATGGCTCCCGGTAGAGCTTACCACTCACGGCCATACGCTCACCCAGAACCTGACCTATACTG
>JBOHWJ010000411.1:0-8953 GCA_050736495.1 Binataceae bacterium (SeqCode)
GACGAGTACCACAAATACGCGACCCCGAGCCACAGTACCGGGTAGGCGAAATGCGACGGCGGTCCCCAATAAAATGGCACGGTGCCCAACGTAATCGCAATTCCCAGCGTGGTCACCGCGCGCACGCGGCCGAAGCGCTCGGCGAACCATGCTCCAATCGGGAATCCGCACAGGCCGATACCGCCAGCGATCAGCAGGATAGCGCTGGCCTGGACTGGCGACAGCCCGACCACGGACACGGCGTGGTAGTAGGGCCAACTGATCACGGCGACGCCCGAGGTCTCGCCCAGCAGAGTGGCGATGATGAGCGGTATCGCGCGCCGCCGATAGAATGGCGCGAAGACGTCATAGAAACGGCTGCGATCGGATATTCCCGTTGCCGCCGCATGCTCCCATCGATGACTCTCCGGCAACAGGTGCGCCAGCGCCGGAAGAAACAGGATTCCCACCGCCGGCAACAGCATCAGCCATCGCCACGACCAACCGAAGTGCGCGAGAATCGGCATCAGGATGACGCAGACGCCACCACCGAGCGAGCGTGCCAGTCCGCCGTAACCCTGGCCCTTCGCGCGTTCAGCCACCGGCAGCGCCTCGGCCAGCATCACAATCGCGCTGGCAAAGGTCGCACCAATAAAAGAATAGACGCCGATTTCAAAAACGATGAACAAATCGGCGCGGGTGGAAAGCGCGGCCCCGATGGAAAAGATCGGTGTGCCGACCAGACTCCACAGGAGGATCCGGCGGCGCCCGATACGGTCGGCCATACGCGACAGCACCAGCGCGCCAAGCGCGTTGATCGAGATCCACGCGAACATCCGCGCGATGCCTGACTGGTCGAGATGGAAGCTCTTGGCGATCCATGGCGACGCGATACCAAGAATCGCAATCGTATAGCCCTGGTAATAGAGCATCCCCATGACCGAGCGTACGGTCGCGCGGCCGTGTCCAGGGGGAATTGCGTCGGGCGGCGACCCCGGCGCATCGGCGACTGACCCAGGTCCGTCAGCGGCGGCCGGTGCGGCAGCGCTCTCCCCCTGCGCCTCCCGCCCAGCCGTCGCTGCTGTCCCCGTCGGCTCGGAAATATCGGCCACTATTTCACCCCCGAAAATCCGCACAAGTTTACGCGGTATGCGCCGCTAGCACGAGTGGCAAAATGAGCAGCCCTGCGCCGTTACGTCCGCTCCCCTGGTCAGGTTAGACGGGTAATGGCCGTGGCGATGATGCGCGTCGGAGACGTGAACATGAGTATGAAGCAGCGGCTTGTGGCGATGCCAATGGGAAAGCGGACCGCCGCCGTCAACGTAATCGGTATGCCGCGATGATGCTCGTCGTGAACATGCGCGTATTCGTGTTCGATCGCCGGATGCGCATGCGGGTGGGTATGGCGGGCGCGCAACATCGCGATGACACCCGCAGCCATCAGCGCGTCGGCCACGACGTCGGCGAAACCCAAAGACTCATGTAACAGCTTAACGGCGATCAGCGTCCTCCACTCATGCGATCGCTCTTGCGGTTGGAGGGCTTCGCATGACCTCGCGCACTTCCTCACAGCCAAGCCTGAGATGGATCGCCCTCAGGCGGCGGCGAGGCGGGCGGCATCTTTGAGCGGGACCGGCGCGTCACTGAGCAGTGCGTCGATCGCCTCGTCCTCCCATTCGGCGTCCGGCGGAATGGCCAGTGGATCGTGCGGGCGCAGACGATGCTCGAGCACCAAGCGCGCAAGCAGCATCCTGCGCGCGTCGCCGCCCTTCGCTCCGGTCGCGGAGCCTTCCCACGCCATCAGCGCCGCACTGGCGACATGGTAGAGCGCGTCGGCGGCAAGCCGCGCGTATTTTTCGTTCTTCGGCTGCGCCGCTACCTCATCAATGAATGCGACCGCGCGATCGACACATTGCGCGATTTCATTGCGCAGGCGGGCGGGCGCGCTGGCTGCGGAATCAAGCCGCGCACGTAAAGTCCTCCGCAGTGTTTCATGACCACGCGCCCTGGCGACCGCGCGATTGATCACGTCGAGGGCGTTGATATTGCTTGTGCCTTCCCACAGCACACCGATATGACCATCGCGGATAAGCCGGGAGTTGACCCAATCCTCGATATAGCCGTTGCCGCCGCGCACCTCCATCGCGCCGGTCGCGACGCGCAGATTGTCGCGGCATGTGCGGAACTTAAGCAGCGCGGTAAGAATCCGCGCCACGCGTTCGGCTTCGGCGTCGCCGGCTCGCGCCGCATCCATCACGGTGGCGTCGTTGGTGAAAACCGACAGCGCTTGCTCCGCCGGCACCATCAGCTTCATCAACTGCCGGCGCATCAGCGGATACTCGATGACAGGCTTGCCGAAGGCCACCCGATGGCGCGCGACCCGCATCGATTCGTTGAGGCATCGGCGCATCATGCCAGCCGCGCGCGCACCGTGCGACATGCGCGAGAGGTTCACCATGTCCATCATCTGGCGCAGGCCGCGATCGAGCGCGCCGAGATGATAGGCGATGGCGCCGTCGAGCAGCACTTCGCCACTGGCCATGTCGCGCGTGCCGAGCTTGTCTTTGAGCCGCACGACGCGGTAGCTGTTGCGCTCGCCATTCTCCAGCCGCCGCGGCATCAGGAACAGCCCCAAGCCACGAGTGCCGGGCGGCGCGTTTTCGGGCCGCGCGAGCAATAGCACCACGTCACCGTCGACCGCCGAGCAGAACCATTTGTCACCGTAAAGCCGCCAGTAATCGCCCTCACGCCGCGCGGTCACGCTGCTGCCGGCGAGATCGGAACCGCCGGACTTTTCGGTCATGTACTGCGCGCCCTTGAGCAATTTATCCATGTTCTGCGAGAGCATGCGGTCAAGATAGCGGCGTTTCAAATCATCATTGCCGTAACGCTCGAGCAGCACCGCGCCGGTGTCGGTCACGCTCACCGGGCACATCAGGCCGAACTCCGCCTGCACGAACAGATACTGGAAGGCATACTTGGCGATGTAGGGAAGCGGCGCGGGCCATCCGAGCACGCCGGGCCGATGCGCCATCGCATGCAGGCCAAATTCGCCGAACGCGATGCGCTCCATTTCGCGATACGCCGGATGAAATTCGACCCAATCCTCGTCGCGGCCGAAGCGGTCGCGCGTATGCAGCACCGGCGGATGCTTGTCGGCAAGTTCGGCCAGTTCGTCGAGACGGCCGCCGGCAAGCTCGCCGAGGCGTTCGAGGTGTGGCTCCATCGCGGCGCGCAATTTCGGCTCCATGTAGAGGTCGAGCAGGTCGCGAAGGCTCTGATCGATGCGATAGAAATTCATCCCGCGGCAATCCGGTGCGAGCAGTTGCGATGCCGCCGCAGCCATTTCGGCCACGCGCGGCGCTGAATCGGCGGTGGATATATTTGGATTGCTCGCATGGGCGGAGGCCATTGCGTGATTCTCCTTGCTCGATCGCGACCGACTTTAGCTGTGCGTATTCCAATCGTCCGTTGACCGCGTCGCAGTGTCAACTTTCGCGACTGTTGCCTCTTTTTCCGCATCACCCGAGCGTAGAGTCTGTATAACGGGCTTGAAGGTTTTATCGCTTCCGCAAAAACGTTCATTGCGGTCGGCAAGAGTTGCATAACCCTGCCAATGTGTGGATAACCGGCGCGGAAACTATGCGATTTCGCGACGCGCTACCTGCTACAATTAGTTAGAAATTCGGTGACGGGCATAGGAACCCGCCTGATGCCACGTGCAGAGGAAGCACGGCGGGTAAGGGCTAGTCGCAATTTTAGGGTCGGACCCCCGCTCCCCCGGAAGAGCCATGCAAAGGGCGCATGACCGCTGGGGAGAGAGGGCCCACCCGGCCACTGCCTTTCATTATCGCACGAATAGTTTCTGGACCGAAAGGACCTCGCTCGTCTAATGCTGGCGGCGTCAGACGTCTTCGCGGTAGCAAACGCGATCGGAGCGGCAGCGATCGGCGGTGGCCGGCAGGCCGTCGGGGCCGACCGGCCGTTGCGTCATCAGGCAGTTGTAACAGGCGGTACTACTGTCGGCGTCGATTAGGCGTTCGCCGGCGGGCGAACGAAAGTAGCCATTCTTGGTGCGGAGCAATGCGCAGAAGCGATCGCGGCCGCGTTGCGCAGTCGCGCTTGCGGCCGCCGCCGTCGCTCTTGCGGCGCCATTTCCCGCGTTTGAATTGTAGACGCTCACGCGTTCTCCTCGACACCGCCGGCCCGAAGAATCGCGCGGCGCACCAGCGCCTTCGCCATCGGAACCTTGTAACCGTTGTCGGCCAGCGGCGCGGCGCCCGCGAGCGCCGCTTCAGCCGCGCGTAGGGCGTGGTCGCGATCGAGCGAGGCACCGATCAGCGTCTTTTCGGCCGCCGGTGCACGCCACGGTATCGGCGCCACCGCGCCCATCACGACGCGCGCCTCGCGCACCCGCGTGCCGTCGGTCGCGACGACAACGGCGGCGCTCACCAACGGCCAATCGAAGCTTTGTTTTTCACGCGCCTCGATATAAGCACTGCCGGCGCCGCGCGGCGCCGGCGGAATTATTACCGCGGTGAGTATCTCGCCGGACTTGAGATCGTTTTCGCGCGCGACGTCAACCTTGGGCAGCGTAAAGAATTGTTCGAGTTCGACCGTGCGTTCACTCGCCGGCGAAACCAGGTGAACGCTCGCGGCGAATGCGATCAGCGCGGGCGCAAGATTCGATGGATGAACGATGAACGACGGCCCGCCGCCGAGGATGGCATGATAGCGGTTAAGGCCGCCGACCGCGTAGCAGCGGTTCCCGCCCTTCTTGAGGCACACGATCTCGGGATTGCGAAAGTACCAGCATCGCGGACGCTGCAACAAATTGCCGCCGGCGGTCGCCAGATTGCGAATTTGCGGCGTTGCCGCTTCGCCCGCCGCCTGAGCCACCGCCGCGTAGTGTTGATTCACGCGAACGTCGGTCGCGATTTCATGAAGGCGCACCAGCGCGCCGATTTTGACCCCGCCGTCGGGGGTCGATTCGATCGCATCGATACCCTTGAGACCCTTCAGGTTGACCAGGCTTTGTGGTGCGGCCAGATTCTGCTTGAGCAGGTCGAGCAGGTCGACGCCGCCCGCCAGCGCGGCATGGCCGGGATCGGCCAGCATCCGGCTCGCATGCCGAATATCGGCGGGCGTTATGATCTCGAAGCGATTCATCACACCCTGCCCAGCGCGGCGAGTACCTTGTCGGGCGTCATCGGCAGCGCGCGCACCGGCACGCCGATGGCATCATAGATGGCACATGCGATAGCAGCGGGCGTAGCGACGTGTACCGGTTCGCCCAGCCCCATCACGCCGGTGTTGGTAACGCCGTTGGCGACTTCGACGAAGATCGGAAGGATCGCGGGAATGTCGAGTGCGCCCGGCAGCTTGTAGTCGTCCATCGTTGCATTGACCATCAGGCCGGTCTGCGGATCAAGCCTACGATCCTCCATCAGCGCGAAGCCGACGCCCATCAGGACGCCGCCGTTGACCTGACTGCGCGCCGTCAGCGGATCGACAATCTGTCCGGCGTCATGAACGGCGACAACCTGGAGCACGCGCACGATCCCGGTTTCCACGTCGACTTCAACCTCGGCGAATTGGCACCCGGCCTGGTCACCACGGAAGCCGGCATAGTTCGGTATATGCTCACCTTGTGCGGAGAGCGAATCGCCCGGGATGCGGCGGCATACATCCGCGAACTTGATCGAACGCGACGGTTCGGAAAGGACGCGAATCTGCCCGTCGCGGGCTTCGAGATCGGCGGGCTCCGCGCCGAGTAGCGGCGCCGCGATACGGAAGAGCTTTTGCTTGAGATGAAAGGCGGCCTGGCGCACTGCCGGTGTATCCGATGGCGCGGTGCCGCTGCCGCCCGACGGCACCGAATAGAGGAAGCGCGAATCACCAATATTCGGCGCGACCTGGCTCAGCGGCAGTCCCAACTCCTCCGCCGCGACCATCGCAAGGATGGTGCGCGTGCCGGTGCCGATATCCTGCGCACCGATGCGCACTTCGGCGTGACCGTCGCGATAGGCGAGCACCAGCGCCTGCGGCCCTGAATGACCGATGCCATGCCAGGCGGCGCTGGCAACGCCGACGCCGCGCTTGATTACCCCGCGGGCCTTGGGCGCACGGCTTTTCACATCCCATTGGAAGGCGCGCGCGCCCATGTCGTATTCGAGCGCGCGGACGGGGTTCTGATTATTGCGGCGGCGAAATTCAAGCCGGTCGATGTTGAGCTTGCGCGCCAGTTCGTCGATCGCGAGTTCGAGCGCGAACAGTCCCTGCGGCCATCCCGGCGCGCGCATCGGCGACGACGGCCCGGCGTTGATATAAACGTCGCGATCCTCGGTGCGGATGTTGGCGCATCGATAGACCGTTTTGAACGGTCCCGAGCTGCCGGCGCCGCCGCCGATACCGCCGCTGCCATGCTCTAGCAATTCGATCGCGGTGAATTTGCCGTCGCGCCCGGCGCCGAGCTTGACCTGCTGCCATGAACTCGGACGGTTGCCGGTCGCGACATGCTCGGCCGCGCGCGCAAGCATCAGCTTGACCGGCGCGCCGGCCGTGCGCGCCAGTTGCGCCGCGATTACGACCTCGGCGCCCGCGCCGAACTTGGAGCCGAAGCCGCCGCCGAGATTTGCGGTGATCACACGCACGTTTTCGGGCGGCAGATTGAACAGCACCGTTAGATCGTCGCGCACCGTGAAGATGCCCTGGGTCGAGCACCACACCGTAAGCTGGTCGCCATCCCAATGCGCAACCGCGCCATGCGTTTCGAGCGAGACGTGGGTCTGCACGGGAGTCGTATAGACCGCCTGATGGACCGCGGCCGCCTGCTCGAAGCCGCGCGCGACGTTACCGACGCTCCAGGTTTTGGGCTTATCGGCGTTCGCGCCGCTTTCAAAGACGTGCGGCGCCGAGGATTTGAGCGCGTCCGCCATGTCGGTGGCAAACGGCATCGGCTCGTACTCGACGCGAATCAGCTTGAGCGCGTCGGCGGCGATATCGGGCGAGACCGCGGCGACCGCCGCGACTTCCTGCCCGGCGAAGCGCATGACCTGATCCTCGCGGCGAAGCGCGGCGCGCACGCCGGAAAGGTTGCGCGCACGCGAAAGATCGACGCTGCGCACGCGCGCATGCGGATAGCGGCTGCGCAAAATCGCGCCATAGAGCATGCCCGGCAGATTGATATCGTAGGTATAGCGTGCGGCGCCGGTCGCCTTGAGCGCGCCATCGACGCGCGGGTGGTCTTTGCCAACGACGCTTAGCTGATCACCGAATTGCCACGGCGTCGGCTCGTCGTCGGGCAGCACCACCGTGACGTTGGTGGTGTCACCGGTAAAGCCGAGCCTGAGCGTCACGCGCCGCGCCATCATGCACCCTCCAGCGGATCCTTGGTGGTGCGCGCACCGCCCGCGGCGATCAACGCCGCCGCGACGACATGCGGATAGGTGCCGCAGCGGCAGATGTTGCCGGCGATGGCGCGCTTGATATCCTCGGCCGTCGGTTCGGGTTTATCCTTCAGCAGTGCGGCAACCGACATCACCATGCCGGGCGTGCAGAAGCCGCACTGCATCGCGTCGGTCTCGACGAATGCGCGCTGCACCGGATGCATCCGGGCGGGCGTGCCAAGTCCTTCGACAGTGGTTATCTCATGGCCACGCGCGTCGGCGGCCAGAATCATACACGAGGTTACGGGGCGTCCATCCATGTGCACGGTGCAAGCCCCGCAGGCGCCGCGATCACACACCAGCTTCGTGCCGGTGAGTCCCAGATGGTCGCGCAGTGCCGCAAGCAGCGTCACGCGCGGCTCAACCGTTACCCGATGGACGGCGCCGTTTACTTTGAGCGTGAGCGTTTGCGCGCCAGGGCCGAGGCGTTCGACGATACCCGGGCCCGGCGGGGCCGCAATGTCGCCGATGGATTTATCGGCCTTGCCGGCTTCGGCGGCGATTACAGGTTTGACCGCGGCCAGGCTCGCCACTGCGGCAGCCGCGCCGGCGCCCTTGATAAAGGCGCGGCGGCTGAGCTTCGGTCCGGTCTTCGGGTCTTGATCGTTCGCGGACATCCGGCCCTCATCCAACGCATAGTACTAGATGGTCCACGAGCACGGCGCCGGGGTCAACTGTTATATTTCGCGTGCGCCGACGGCGAGTCTTCACGCGCTTGGCGATAGTGGTTGCTCGCTCGAAGCCGCTACTTTCCTGCCGTCCGCTCCCATGACGATAAGCGCGGCCGCCGCCAAGGCGAAGAGTCCCAAACCGGCGAGGAACGCAAAGCCGGCGGTCTTGAGGAAGTAAACGCCCGCGATCAAAAGCTTGTCAAGGTACTTGCCGGTGGCGTAGCCGCTCATGCCGACGATCCAGCTTGCGATCGCGGCGCTGCGCGCGCCCCATCCCAGACGCGCCGCCGTCGCGCACAAGTGCGTCAACGGCGCCAGTATTATGAGACCGAGAATGACGGCGATATACGCGCCGCGTGACTTCGCGACGGCCTCCGTGACCAGCCGGCGCCCGCTACGGATTCCAATGAGGATGCCGAGCGCGGTCGCCGCGCCTTCCATCAGGTGGAACTCGTATGACGCAAGCCAGGCGCCGGCGGCCGGCCTGGCGATGCGCAGGGCGGTGGAGGCGCCAGTCGCGTAGCTGAGCGTCGTGAGAATGCCGATCAGGACGGCCGCGAGCGTGAGCCACGCGAGCAGTCTGGATTTGCTGTTTGCGCCTGCCGCCATTTGGATCCAACCTGCGCTCGTCACCGAATCGCGGCTATTATCGATCCGCCACCGCCGCGCGTGAGCCCCAGCGAGAGATAGACGATCAGCAGCACCAGCGCGCCGACCGTGAGACCGGCGCGGCGAAAGCGCGCCATGAGCGGCGCGATCGCGGGACTGGGGCCATCAACCGAGAGCCGCCACAACTGCGCACCGACGTTGCCATACTGATAGAGCGCAAGGCCGATAACGATCACGACGATTATC
>JBOHWJ010000412.1:0-4537 GCA_050736495.1 Binataceae bacterium (SeqCode)
ACCCTAGTTCGATCCGCGGCTCGACCCCGGCGAGCCGCCGCGTGATCACGCGAATCACGCCGCGATGCGCTACCACGAGCACGGTCCTGGAACGACCGTCTGCCGTGGCACCGCCGTCCGCGTCAGCGCACGGCTGCGCCACCGCATCGAGATGCGGAAGCATCCGCTCGACGCCGCCCTCCACCCGGGCGGTGAAGGCCGCCCGGCTTTCACCGCCCGGGTATGTATAGTCCGGCGCAAGGCGGTCGCGATCCCAGCGTTCGAACTCGACCGGATGACGTTCGCGAATTTCCTCGGCCGTCAGCCCCTCGAAAATACCGAAGTCGACTTCGGCGAATTCAGCAATCTTGATTAGCCCTGGATGCGCTCCGGCGATAAGACGCGCGCCCTCCACGGCGCGGCTCAAGGGGCTCGCGAAAACTTGAGCGAAACGCGCAACGCCATGATGCGTACGCAGCCACGCGGCGGCGGCGCGAAGTTGCGCACGTCCCAGTTCCGACAGCGCCACGTCGGTGCGGCCGTAATAGCGGATACTCGAATTGCCGACGGTTTCACCATGGCGGACGAGAACGAGTTGACTTGGATTAGCTATTGCAGTCATGCGCTGGCGATGCGCCCGGGCGCGGTCGACGCGTGTCTAATAGCGGTTCGATATGCTCACGCCGGCGGATCGTCTAGCGAATTCATCACCAAACCGGTGAGCAGCTTGGGATGGAAATAGGTCGACTTCTCCGGCATCACGGCGCCTGCTCCGCTGACGCGCTCGACATCCTGAACGGTCGGCGGCGTCATCAGGAACGCGCCGTCGGCCTTGCCGCTGGCGACCGCCGCGAGCGCGCCGCGCATGTCGATAGTGTACTCGATATTGCCGCCCTTGCGGATTTCTTCCGGTGCCATCGCGAAAATCCGATCGAGGATGAGCGCATGCAGCACCGAGACGTCGAGTTCGTGCACCTCCTTCGGCGCATCAGGCAACGCCGCCGCCATCGCGTCATGATTCTTGAGCCGCAGTATGCGGAAGACCGGGTCGCCGCGGAGCACAACACCGAGTGCGCCGCGGCCATGCCGCAGCGCTTCGCGCATCGCGCCGGCGTCGCGAAATTCCTCAACGTCGAACGTCTCGCGGATACGGGCCGGAAAAACGGCCAAGGCGCCGGGCGGCAGATGGTGGACGAGGCGATGCGTCGGCAGGATCACGAGGCCGGGGTCGTTGAATCCAACCAGCGTCATCATCACGTAGTCGTACGGCCGCGGGCGGGCCGGATTGTTTTCCGCCGCGCGCCGGCGCCGGCGATAATCGAGTGCGGTTTCGTAGCGATGATGTCCGTCGGCGATAAGAATTCGCGCCTCAGCCATGGCGTTCTGGATGACCGCGATTTCGTCGGGCGCATGGATCGGACGGACCTGGTTCGCAATGCCAAGATCGTCGGTCAGCTCTATTTGCGGCGCGCGCGCGGCGACGGCGGCGATCAGGCGCTCGAGTTCGACGTTGCCGGATGGATACAGGCCGAAGATCGGGCTTAGGTTGACGCGCGTCGCCGTCAGCAGGCGCAGCCGATCTTCCTTGGCCGCCGGGAAGGTGCGTTCGTGCGGCAAGATACGGCCCTGGCTGAATTCTTCGAGGCGGATGCGCACGATCAAGCCGTTGCGCGTGAGCCGCCGGCTCTCGCTCTCGAAGGCTTGCGTATAGAAGTAGATTGCCGGACGAGGCGCGCGTGCGAGGATTCCCTCGCGGAGCCATTGCGCAAGCGTATGTGCCGCCGACGTATAAGGATCGGCGTCGCGATTCAGTTCCAGCCGCACGATATTATAGGGGCTGCGCGCGTAAAGCTGATCCTGGCGCGGCTGGTCGATAAGGTCGTAGGGCGGCGCCACTACATCGCTTAGCGGAGCGCATCGCGCGGCGTCGAACATCAGCGCCGGGAAGGGTTCGATACGTTGATTCAGCCCGCTCATTTGAGACCCCCGACTGAAAGCGCGGCGGCGATCGCGGCGTGGCTGATCGCGCCGGTGCGCAGCACGCGCCATTCGCCGCGATCGAAGGCGATCACGGTGCTGGGCGCGCTCGCGCCGAGCCTGCCGCCTTCGAGATAAATTCTGATGCGATCGCCGAAAGCGGCGCGCGTCTCATCCAATGTCGTCGCCGGTGGATCACCGGAAAGATTGGCGCTGGTCGCGGTGATCGGGCGTCCGAGCCGCGCCGCCAATTCGCGCGCCACCGGATGCGATGAGACACGCACGCCGACGCCGCCGTCAGGCCCTGCCAAGGGCTCCGGCAGACCCGCCCGTGGTGGCATCACCAACGTCAACGGACCCGGCCAGAAGGCCTCCGCCAACCGGCGCGCGGCGTCGGGGATTTCGCGCGCTAGCGCGAACGCCATCTCGATATCGGCGGCGATAAGCGCGACCGGCTTGCCGGCCTCGCGGCGTTTGAGCGCAAACAGCCGTTCCAACGCGGCTGGCGACAACGCGTCCGCGCCGACGCCGTAGAACGTTTCGGTCGGATAAACTACCGGCTCACCGGCGCGCAAGGCTTCGACCGCCTCGGCGATGCTATGGGTCAGCGCTCCGGTCATGTGATTTTCTTCCGGCCGAGTGCGCGATAGGCCACATCACGCCGGTAATGTTTACCGTCAAACTGTATCATCGCGGCGGCTTGGTAGATGGTCGCGACGGCTTGCTCGAGGGTGTCGGCCATCGCGGTGACCGCGAGCACGCGTCCGCCGTCGGTGACGAGTTGGCCGTCGCGTAGCGCGGTGCCGGCGTGAAACACCTTGACGCGGATTTTCTGAAGTGCCCATTGCACTTTCAAATCGGACGGTTCGGCGCCGTCGATTTGTTCGAGTCCGCTTATCGGCAGGCCTTTTTGGTACTCGCCCGGGTAGCCACCCGACGCGAGTACGACCGTCGCCGCGCTCTTGGGCGAGAGCTTGACGTAGGCTTCGCGCGCGTGCCCCGTAGCCACCGCCATCAGAACCTCGGCGAGGTCGCTCTCGAAACGCATCATCAGAGGCTGACACTCGGGGTCGCCGAAGCGGACGTTATATTCGAGTACGCTAATGCGATCGCCGTCGACCATCAGGCCGGCGAACAGCACGCCGCGAAAGGGCATGCCACGCGCACGCATCGCCGCCAGCGTTGGCCGTATCACCTCGTTCATGACGCGGGTCTCGAAAGCCGCGTCATAACGCGGCACCGGCGAATACGCGCCCATCCCGCCGGTGTTCGGTCCGCGGTCGCCGTCGTGCGCCGCCTTATGGTCCTGGACGAAGCCGAGCGGAATAGCGTCGGCGCCGTCGCTGAGCGCGAAGAATGATAACTCCTCGCCGCTGAGGCGCTCTTCGATCACGACGCGGCTTCCCGCCGCGCCGAACCGCCGCATCTCCATCGCGTCGGCCACGGCGGCGAGCGCGGCCGCGCGCTCGCCGCATACGGTGACGCCTTTGCCGAGTGCGAGGCCATCGGCCTTGACCACCAGCGGCGCGTTGCGTTGCACGACGTAACGGCGCGCCGTTTCGGCATCGTCGAACACCGCGAAATCGGCGGTGGGCACGCCCGCCTCGCGCATCAGGGTTTTGGCGAACGACTTGCTCGCTTCGAGTTGGGTGGCGGCTTTGCCCGGTCCGAAGATAACGAGGCCGCGGCGCTCGAACTCGTCAACTATGCCGGCGGCGAGCGGATCTTCGGGACCGACGACGGTGAGGTCGATAGCCTCTCTCGTGGCGAAATCAATCAGACCCGCGATATCGGCTGGCGCGATATCGACCGCCTGCGCGACCTGACTGATGCCGGCGCTGCCGCTGGCGCAAAAGAGTTGCTTGACCACGGGACTCTGGTTGAGTCGCCAGCATAAGGCGTGCTCGCGCCCGCCTTTCCCGACCACGAGGACTTTCATTGGCGGTAATTATACCTGTTCGAGCCGTGCAGCGTGCGCGGCGCCAGATCATGCCTCATTTCGCCACCCAGCCGGGCAATACGTCATCGGCCGGAATTAGTCTCAATGGCGGAAATGGCGCACGCCGGTGAAGACCATCGCGAGGCCATGCCGGTCCGCCGCCGCGATAACCTCGGGGTCGCGTACGGCGCCACCCGGTTGCGCGATCGCGGTGGCGCCCGCCTCAGCCGCCAGTGTCGGCCCGTCGGGAAAAGGAAAGAGCGCCTCCGACACCAGCACCGAACCTTTGAGCGAGACGCCGAGCCGGTTCGCCTTTTCGCGCGCGGAATACATCGGGTCGATGCGCGAGGTCGCACCGCCGCCGACCGCGAGCGTCCGATCTTCCGCGACGAAGGCGATCGCGTTGGACTTGACGTGCTTGCAGACGCGGATACCGAATTCGAGCGCGCGCAGTTCGGAGTCGGTGGGCGCCCGCATCGTCACGACCTTGCCCTGGCGCGGATCCTCGATACTCAGATCTGGTGTCTGCACCAGGAGTCCGCCGACCACCTTCTTGAGATCGAAATCACTGCGGCGAATCGCCTCGGAATGAAACTTCATCAGGCGCCGATTTTTTTTCCTGCGCAGGAATTCGAGCACGGC
>JBOHWJ010000413.1:0-11153 GCA_050736495.1 Binataceae bacterium (SeqCode)
GGGATATTACGTTCCAGAGCGACGGGTTCGCGATGCAGGCTTACCTGGCACGGCCGAAAGCGCAAGGCACTTATCCCGGCGTGCTCATCCTGCACGAAGCCTTCGGCCTGGTCGAGCATGAGCGCGACGTCGCGCGCCGCTTCGCCAACCAGGGCTTTATCGCGCTCGCCCCTAACGTCTATTCGCGTATCGGCGCGCCCAAGAGTCCCAGCGACATGGCCGAAGTGCGCACCAAGATGTTCGGGCTCAAGGACGCGCAACTGGTGCGCGACTTCGAGGCCGCCGCCGCCTGTTTGCGCGCGCAACCCGGATGCGGCGGCAAGGTCGGCTGCGTCGGCTTTTGCGTGGGCGGACGCTGGACGCTGCTGTTCGCATGCTGCAGCGACAAGGTCGACGCCGCGATCGACTGCTGGGGCGGCTTCACCACCCGCGCAACCCCCGAAGCGCTGACCACCCCCGAGCGGCCAACGCCGGTCGTCGATTTGATTCCGCAACTTCATTGCCCGCTCTATGTCGTCTGCGGCGAGGAGGACCAGAACCCGTCGCCGGCCGACGCCGGGGAAATCCGTAAGCGGCTGGAGCAGGCTGGCAAGACTTTCCAATTAGAGATCTTCAAGAACGCCGGCCACGCCTTTTTCGCCGATTACCGGCCGAGTTATCGCGAAAAGGCGGCATTCGATTTGTGGCCGAAGATGGTGTCGTTCTTCAAGACGAATCTGCCATAGAGATCGGCGTCATGCGGCCCATCGCCGCGCGCGATGGGCCTCGCGCGCCGGTTTTCATGCGTGCATGCGGGAGAGGCCATGCTACGATTTGCCGGCAAATTGGGTGGAAGAGTGCGGTCCTCGCGACACTCTTGCGGCGTCGTACCGAGTTTGCCTGAAACGCCGCCTGCGAGGCCTTTGCTCGCACTGAATAGCCACAGGAAATATAAATGAGCGAATCAGTTTGGACCGCTGCCATAGCGCGGATGCGTACGCGCATCGATCACACGGCAGCGGCCGTACGCGATGGCTTTCCTCATTTCGCCGATCCCGCCACCGGTGATTGGACCATCACGCCGGCCGGTGATTGGACCGGCGGTTACTGGAACGCGATGCTGTGGCTTACGGCGGCGACTACCCACGATCAGCGCTACGCCCGGTGGGCGAAGGATTGGACGGCGCGGCTGCGCACTCGCGTCGATTCACAAAGTTCGGCACGCGGGCTGCTCTTTTACTACGGCGCGGCGCTCGGCGCGATTCTTAACCGCGACACCGACGCGCGCGCAATCGCAATCGCCGGAGCAAAATCGCTCGCCCGCATGTACAATCCGCGCGCCGAAGTCATTCCCACCGGCACCGAATTCGAAGAGGTGCACAGCGTCGGTCTGAGCGAGACCGAAGTCGACGTCGTTCAGATTGCGGCGCTGCTCGTATGGGCTAGCCGTGAGACCGGCGACGCCAGCCTGGCGGAAATCGCGCTCAAACATGCGCGCCGCCATATCGAATTTTGTCTGCGCGAGGACGGCTCGATTTGCCAGTCGGCCTCGTTCGATCCGGAGTCCGGCACGATGACGCGGCGCTATACGCACAAGGGTATCAGCGATCAGAGCACGTGGGCGCGGGCGCAGGCATGGGGCATGCTCGGCTGGGCGTTGGCGGCGCAATGGTCGGGCGACCGGAGTTTCCTTGCGCCGGCCGAGCGCGCCACTGAATGGTGGCTCGCGCATATACCATCCGACGGCGTCGCCTTCTGGGACTTCGACGATCCGGCGATTCCAAAGACCCATCGCGATACGTCGGCAACGGCGATCGCCGCCGCGAGTCTGCTCAAGCTCGCCGCGCTGACGCCGTCGGAGGCAACGCGTCGTATCTATCGCGAGGCCGCCGAGGCAACGGTCCGCGCACTTAGCGAAAAATACCTGGGTCCCGAGGGCGGGCTGTGGGAGGGCTGCTACAACAAACGCATCGGGCTGGCGACGAACAACGAACTCATCTGGGGAAGCTATTACTTATACGAGGCTCTCCACGTTCTCGCCGGCCTGCTCGATCCTCTGCGCGTGTGAGAATTCTTCACTCCGCTTCAGAATGAAGGAATCGCCCGCGCATTTTTGTTCATCATTTTGAACCTGTGAAGAATGACGGATCGGTCAACCAGGGCTGAGCGGCCGGCGCAAAGTTACAGACAGCGATCCATGATGGCGAAGGCGTCGGCGAGTTCGTCGTCGCTGAGCACGCCGGCGGGCAGGAACAGTCGTATGCAGGCCGGGTCGTGGCCCCCGTAATAGAGCACCAGCCCCGACTCGAAGCAGCGCATGATGAATTCCCTGGCGCGCTTGAGCGAACCGTCGTCGATGCGAAACGCGATCATCGCGCCGATGCCGTCGATTTCCGAAATCACGCCCGGATGTTCGCCGCCGAGGCGCTCCAAGTGCTCGCGCGTCAACCGTTCGAGTTGCCGTGTCCTTCCTTCCGGTCCGAACATCCCTTCGCTAGTGAGCTTCGCGATGATGCGCCGCGATACCGCCATCGGCACAGTCGCGCCCGAGAAGGTTCCCGAGATTAGCCCCGGGTCGGGCGCGAAGGTTTTGCGCAGCAGCACGGCGCTGCCCTGGAAGACCTTGCCAATCGTAATCACGTCGACGTACTCGGCGACGCCGAGCAGATTGGTCGCGAACAGTTCCGGCGTTCGCGCGAAGGTCTGAATCTCGTCTGCCCAAATCGCGATCCCCGCGCGGCGGCATTGATCGAACAGCGGTACGAAAAACTCGCGTGGCGCGGTGACGAAGCCGGCCTCTCCCTGGATAAGCTCGACGATCAAGGCGGCCATCTGATCGCCGCGCCGTCTTATTATCTCGCGTAGCGCCGCCAGCGACTTCGCCGCCGAATCCGCGTCGTGCCGGTCATAAAAGGGTATGTACTCGACCGGGAAAGTGGAGGGCTGACCCAGCCGGTAATCGGGACGGTCGGTAATTTCCGCCATCGCACTGGTGCGTCCATGGAAGCATCGGCGAAACGCGATTATGCCAGCGCGGCCGTCGCGTTTCTGGCGAATCAGCTTGAGCGCGTTTTCGTTGGCGTCGGCGCCCGAGAGTGAAAGCCAGCAGCTCTCCATCGTGGCCGGCGCATGTGCGAGCAACACCTTCATCAGGGCGTGATATTCGCGGTTAAAAACGAGGTTGCCCTGCATCACCAGGTCGGAAGTCGCGGCGCGCACAGCGGTTTCCACCAAGTCGAGATTGCCGTGGCCGAAGAAATGGACGCCGATACCGAGCGCGAGATCGAGCACCCAGCGTCCGTCGGCGAGCATCGCACGCGCGCCGCGTCCGACGCCGGCACCAAGATACGGGTAGAAGGCGGGCCGCCCGCGCATCGCGGACAATTCCGCCAGTTCGGCATGCATCCGCGCGGCCGTAAGCGGCGGCCGTATATCCGCCTGCGCGTCGGCCACGGCCTCCATCATGAGCCGCAATCCGCGTTCGAATTTCTCACCGAAATCCATGAGGCAACCATCTCGCGGGCGGCGCGGCGGCCGCCGCCCAAAGTTCGCGGCGCTCGCCCCACGCGCGGAGTCATTTCAACGCGCGCATCGAGAAGCCGCGGTCATTGTAACATAGCAGGGAGCGTTTACCCTGCAAGTTGGTTTCGAGCACGCATTCACGGCCCCAAAGCCGAGCGACGAAAGCGAGAGTCTTCTCCGCATATTCGAGCTGAAGGTCGCGCCCATCGTGATAATGCTTCAGATAGAGCGTGCGGTTGTGGCCAAAATCGGCGTCTTCCACCTTGATCACGGGAATCGAGCCGGTGCCGACGTTCTTGATGAGCGTCTCCTTGACCTCTTTCCAGCCTTCCTCGTCGGAGACCTTGTCGATAACGTAATCGTCGCCGCGCGTCTCATACCGGAACAGGTCCATGTCACGCATCAGATCTTCGGTCAGGTAGCGCCGCAAGAAAGAGCTGTCGCGTTCGACCTCACGGACCTCGAAGATTTTGTCCTTGCCGTTCTTGGCGGGCGCGCCGTACTTCCTGATCTCTTCGCGGGTCGGTTCGGTATGACGGCGGTAGATGTCCTCCCATAATTTGAAGCCCAGGTGATAGGGATTGATCTGGCCGGGGATCGGGCGCAGCACCTGGTTGTGCCGCACGATAAATTCGAGATGCAGTCCCTGCTCGAGCTCGAGCGATTCCACGATCTTCTTGTGCCAGTAGCTCGCCCAGCCCTCGTTCATGATCTTGGTTTCCATCATGGGGATGAAGTACTTAGCCTCCTCGTCCACGATGGTCAGAAGATCCTTTTCCCATTCCGCCAGGTAGGGATTGTGGTCGCGGACGAAAAGCAGGAGGTCTTCGTCCGGATCGAGCGGTACTTTGTGGATGTCGGGTTCGTGGAACTCGGGCCGCTGATGAAGTGACTTGAAGGGATCGTAACGCGGCTGCGCGTCCTGGATGGCGCGTTCGATCTGTTCCGCGGTATTGAGTTTGCGGATGGCGAGGTTGCGCCGGCATTGCCACGACAGCGCGTGCGCGGCGTCGAGGATACGCTCGATCTTTTCGACCCCGATCGACGGATCCTCCATGTAGCGCCGCACCCTCATCGCGTGCGCCTTGAAGGTCTCGATGGTGAGATCGGCGCGAGTCGACTTGTAGGTGAAATTGTTTTTGAAGAAGTCGTTGTGCCCGTACACATGCGCGATGGTCAGCACGCTGAGTAGCAACGTGTTGTCGCGCATCAGGTAAGCGATCGCCGGGTTGGAATTGATCACCATCTCATACGGCAGCCCGTTGACGCCGTAGTCGTAAAGCGTCTTCATCTTCTCGTAGGATTTGCCGTACGACCAATGCGGGTAATGCGACGGCATGCCCGAGTACGCCATATACCCGAGCATCCCGTTATGGTCGCAGATTTCAAACTCCTGGGGATACCAGTCGAGCCCGAACTGCGCGGCCTTCTCACGAATCTTCGCGTCCCATTCGACCAGTTCTTTGAGTTCGTAATTCGCCATCTGGGTATCCGCATGCGGCACGCGCCTATCGATTGGCGCGGCTGCGGAAAAATCCTGTCCGCCTCGCGGCGTTCATTCCTTGACGCGGTCCTTGGCGAGAAACGCCTTGAAGGACGGCCAGATGTCCTCCTTGCGCTCGATCAGCACCGCCTGAAAATTGGGCTCCTCCAGCCGGCGGAACACGTTCAGCATTGAGGATTCATAGTAGCGTGAACCCAGCGGCTTGATCTCGCCGTAACCGAACAGGTTGCAGACCTGCGCCAGTTCCTTGGCGGTCCGCAACGCGGCCGGATTGTCCGAGTCGAAGTTATCGCCATCCGAACAGTGGAACGCGTAGATGTTCCAAAAAGCCGGATGGTAGCGCTCGGCGATAATGTCGAGCGCCCTCTGGTAGCCCGAAGAAATAAAGGTGCCGCCCGATTCGCCCTTGTGAAAGAACTCCTCTTCGGTGACCTCGCGCGCTTCGGTGTGATGCGCGACGAAGACAATCTCGACGTTGCGATAGCGGGTCGAAATGAACTGGTAGAGCAGAAAGAAGAAACTGCGCGCGAGATATTTCTTCATCGTGTCCATCGAGCCCGAAGTGTCCATGACGCAGATGACGACGGCGTTGGACTCCTCGCGCATGTCCATTTCGAGATGCCTGTAGCGCAGGTCGTCCTGGTGGAACGGGAAGCGCTTCTCGTCCTCTTCCCCGAGTTTGGGGTGGCCGTTCTGATCGAGCTGCCCGGTGCCGCTGGCCGCGACGATTTCATTATGGCGCCGCCCGAGCTTGCGCATCACGCGCTGGCGCGCCGTGCGCCGCTTGTCGAGCCGCACGCGGATTCCAACATGGCGGTAGCCCTTGCGCTTGCTGGTGCGCTCGGACGGAATCTCGCGGAGCGCGCGCCGCTCGAGATTGGGAAGTTCGAGATCCTCGAACATGATCTCGATCAATTCCTCGAGCGTGACGTCGGTTTCGTAATAATCGATGCCCGGACGTTCGCCCGCCTGGCCGTCGCCCTTGCCCTGACCCTCGCGGCCGGCCTTGCCCACGACTTGGCCGGGGCGTGCGTCGCCGTCACCCTGTCCGACGCCGGGTGTGTTCTCGCCGTAGATAAAGCGGTATTCCTTGATCCCGCGCAGCGGGACTTTGATTACGCGGTCCTTGTCTTTGCCGATGATCGATTCTTCGGCGATGATGTCGGCGATATTCTCGCGAATCGATTCGCGGACCTTCTGGCGATGACGCATGCGGTCGCCCGCGGATCGATCCGACCGCTCCGCGTCTGACGGGCGGTACTCACGAAAGATGGTGTCATCTGGCGCCATAGTCTCGTCTCCGCATCCTCAGTCACCATCCATTATACTCCATCGCCAACTACGAAATGGCATGGCTGAGACTCACGCACGCGCGCGCACCCATCCGCACATCCGCGCCGCGCCCGGCGGCGGATGTGGAATGGGGATACGAATGGCCTGCGCTCAATCTTTCCAGAGATTGTTGGCGGCGTATTTCAGCACCACGTCGACGCACGACTCGCAGTAGCCGTTCTCGAGCAGGTTTTTCACCATCGCGTGGTACTTGTCGGTCTGCTCCTCGTCGCGCGTGCGCGCCTTGGTGATGATGCGCGAGATGTCACGCACGGAGGTCATCAGCTTCTTTTCGATCGCTTCCTTGAGCGGTTCGTAGCTGCGGTAGCTGACCTTCTCGCCGCGGCGTGAGGTCGCCCACAGGTAGGCGATGACTTCCTGGCGGAACCCATCGGCGGCCGAGCCGATGATCGCGATTTGCTCCTCGATCGATTTGAGGAAGCCTTCGTCGGGCGACAACTCTTCCTTGGTGTTGCGGTCCTTGACCTTGGTCTTGTTGACGTAGGCCTCGGCGTGGTCGAGGTAATTCTGGAAGAGCGCCTCGGCCTGCTCCTGGTAGGAGTAAACGAATGCGCGCGTGATCTCCTTTTCGAGCAGATAGAGATATTCCTTGTGCAGCGTGTCCTGCAGGAATTCAAGGTACTGCTTGCGCGTATCGTCGGCGAGGTCGGCTTCCTTGGTCATCGAGATCAGCGCTTCGCGCACGTTGATCGGATTGATGCAGCTTCCGCTGACATTGTCCGAGAGCGCGTTGTCGAGCGCCTTCATGATGAAGCGAGTCGAGATGCCGTTCATCCCTTCACGCTTGGTATCTTCCTTGAGCTCCTGCACGTCGATCTTCTTGGTGCGTCCCTTCTCAACGACCTCCTCGCCGTTGTAGAGGCGCAACTTGGTCATCAGGTCGCATTTCGATGTCGGCTCCAGGCGCGACAGGATGGCGAACATCGAAGCAAGTTCCAGCGTGTGCGGCGCGACGTGGGCGCGGAAGTCGGAGTTACGGATGATCTTCTGGTAAATCTTGACTTCCTCGGACAGCCGCAGGTTGTATGGCACCTTCACCACCACGATACGGTCGAGAATCGCCTCGTTGGTGTGATCGGCCTTGAACTTCTGCCATTCGGCTTCGTTCGAATGGGCCAGGATGCAAGTGTCGACGTAGACCATGCCGTGACGGCCAGGCGCGGGAATCACCTTTTCCTGCGTCGCCGTGATCATCGCGTGTAGATACTCGGTCTCGTTCTTGAAAACCTCGATGAACTCGACCAAGCCGCGATTGCCGACGTTGAGCGCGCCGTTTAGCTCCAGCACGCGTGGATCGCCTTCCGAGTACTGGTCGAGCTTCGAGATGTCCTCGGAACCGATAAGCACCGAGGTGTCCTGATTGTTCGGGTCGACCGGCGGCACCACACCGACACCGACACGATTACGCTTGGAGAAATTACGCGTTTCAATCGGGAAGTCCTCATAGCGCTGCGCGTATTCCTCCTTGAGGCGGTAGCGGCAGACCGGGCAGAGGTCGCCTTCGATATGCACACCCAACATCTTTTCGAACTCGCGCCGCAAATGGCGCGGCACCAGGTGCAACGGTTCCTCGTACATCGGGCAGCCCTCGATCACATAGACCGGCACAGCCTGCTCAAGTCCGCGCTGAATCCGTTCGACCAGTGAGCTTTTGCCCGACCCGACCGGGCCCATCAGGTAGAGCACCTGGCGGCTCTCCTCGCCCTTGAGCGAGGCTGAATGAAAATAGCGCACGATCTGCGCGATGGTGCGTTCGATGCCGAAAAACTCGTCGGCGAAAAAATTGAAGACCTTGATGGGGTCGTCCTTGTACAAACGCTTGGTGCGCGAGTCGTCGGTGTCGAAAATCTCGCGCGTGCCAACGCCGATGATCATGTCATAGATGCGGGCGTGCGCCAGCTTGGTGATGAGGGGATCCGACTTGACCAGCTCTAGGTACTCGAGCAGAGTCCCTCGCCACTGCTTAATTTCGCGAGCGGCACGGTCCCGCTTTATCACCTGCTCAAACTTGCTCGCTTCGGCCATTAGCTAACTCCTTGGTTAGTAGTGCCTGTCGCTTATACTAAAACTGCCAGAGGTGGAGGGCTAAGAACAGTCCGGGTTGTGCTATTTTCCAAGCGCATCCCTATATGAAGTATAACGATTCGCACAAGATCGAGGCAAGCCGGACTTCTGCCAGGTCTTCCGGTTCTCCACAGGGTTTTCGTCTCGTTCATAACGTTGTCTCAGGGTATCGGTGGATATGCGACTACGACCGCCATCGCGTCTCTTGCGCGCCTTGCAACCTGCCCTTCGCACCCGCGCCCCGGCCCGATTGCCAACCGACCCGTGCCCTCTGTCACCCTTCATTGAAGCACCCTTGCACGCGTCAATCACTGCCCCCCCGATGCGGGTTTCCGATGGATGCCGAGCCGTCGACGCCCCGGCGTCAAACCCCGTCCAACCCGTCCGGGACGGCGAGCGATTCCCCCAACACGAGGCGGCCGCGGTCATTGGCCACTTGTGCCGCAAAGACGCGCTCGTCATGCGCAAACGACACCCACCATTTTTCCTCGGCCGCGCGCGCGAGGTAGTGCGCCTTCCGCTCCATCGTGCGAAGGGCGTCGAGGTCGTAGGACTGGTTCCATGGCCCGCGCATATGCGAGCGCGTCGGCACGATATCCGCCATGTGCATGAAGCATTGTCCGCGCGAGCGCACCAGGGCCACCTGATGGTCCGCGGTATGACCACCGGTCACCAGCGCGGTGATGCCCGTCATCAGGTCCACGTCGCCCGCGACGGTTTCGATCATGCCCGCGACCGGTTCAAGGCATTCCTCCATATGACGATACGCTGCGCGCAGCCGCTCGTTACGCGAGCCGCGCGCGACCTCCAGCTCGCCGCGTTGGATGAAGAGCCGGGCACGCGGAAAAGCCGGCACCAGCGTGCCGGACTCGCGCCGCCGCACGATTCCACCGCAATGGTCGAAATGGAGATGCGAGAGCAGCACCTGCGTCACGTCGCCCGGCTCCATCCCGAGCGCCTTGAGCCCATCGAGCAACCAGCCCTCGCCATGGTCGAAGATCTTGCGCTCGACCGAACCGAGGCGGTTGCCGATGCCGGTATCGATCACTATGGCGTCGTTGCCCTTCATGATTAGCGGACAGGTGAGATTGAGACGGATACGGTTGTGATCGTCGGCCGCGTGATCGCGCTGCCATAGTTCGCGCGGCACCACCCCGAACATACAGCCGCCGTCGTTGCGCCAGATGCCGTCGGTGAGGAATGCGATCGTGAATTCGCCAATTTCGATTTTCTGCGGCGTCTCCATCCGCGAAACTCCTATGGTGTGTCATTACGGCGTCGAGGGGGCACGGGACCGGCGGAGGGTGCTCCGGAACGGCACAATCGCGTCGGCATGGACTGCCGTCAATTAACCCCCGACAGCCACAGTCCCAACGCCAGCGCGACCACGCCCAGTGCCACCGTGAACCCGTAGAGCCGCGTCAGCCGCCGTATCTTGTTTGCCGCCGCCACACTGTCATTGCGCTCCCAACCCTGGCGCATCGCGGCCTCGGCGCGCCACGCCCAGACCAGTACCAACACCATCGTCACGTAAAGCGCGATCTTGACGGCGAGAATTCCAACGAACTCCGGCGGGAAAACGTAGCGCCGCGCCATCGCCGCAAAGACCAGGTTGCCGATGCCAGTGAGCGGAATGATGGCCGCAACCACCAGGTTGACCCGGTTGACGGTCGGCGCCGCCTTGAGCGCAAAGTCGCGCCATTCCTCGCTCTCCGTCGTCAGCGCGGCGGCGGCGAGCGCGAAACTCGCCGAGGCTCCCACCCACACCACGCCGCATAGCACGTGGACCCAGAGAATTGCGGCCCTCAGCGCCATCGAGTCCAGGAAAGCAGTCTCTCCACCGGCAAAAGGAAGCGTCCATGGCATGCCGGGCAAGTCCGCCGCGACGCTCCAGGAATCTGATTTACCTCCAATCCCACGGTCTCACTTATGCCGCGAGACTAGCGCGCCCGGGGCTTCGATTACACATGCTGGCGAAGCGCCCCGATTTGCACTAACAAAGCGGCAACGGCAGTATACGCGTGGCGCATCTCAAGTATGTAACGGCCACCGAGTGAGTCCGCGCGTGTGTGGCCGGCTGGTCATCTCAACGGGTCAGGCGCACCTTTTTGGGAGGATGTCATCATGCTGAATCTGAACCCGTATATCGAAGCCTGGGAATTGCGCGAACTCGTCGTCAGGAAAGAACTCAGCCCGCGCGAAGTCGCGGAATTTTTCCTCACGCGCATCGAGCGGCTCAATCCGAAGTTCGGCGCTTTCATGACGGTGACGCCGGAACGCGCGCTGGAAGATGCCGCCCGCCTCGAACGCATGGGCGACGCCAAGCGCGCCGCGATGCCGCTTTTTGGCGTCGCCTACTCACTCAAGGACCTGACCTGGACCAAGGGTATCCGCACGACTCTCGGCTCGAAGAACTTCGAGAACTTCGTCCCGCGCGCCGACCAGCATTATGCTGAATTGATTCGCGACGCCGGCGGTATCCTGCTCGGCAAAACCAGCACGCCTGAATTCGGCGGCAAGCCAACCACCGACGGCGGCCTCTGCCCGGCCGCTCGCAATCCATGGAATCCGAAGCATACCGCCGGCGGTTCCAGCGGTGGCGCCGCGGCCGCGGTCGCCGCCGGGATGAATCCTATCGCCGAGGGCAGCGACGGCGGCGGTTCGATTCGCCTGCCCGCGGCATGCTGCGGCATCGTCGGCATCAAGCCGTCGCGCGGCCGCGTCTCCAACG
>JBOHWJ010000414.1:0-4208 GCA_050736495.1 Binataceae bacterium (SeqCode)
GCGTGCCGCCGACCTGCTTCATGGCCTTGATCGCGGCCGAGAAGCCTACACGCGACACGGAAAGGCCGACGTTGACCGCCGGCCTGATCCCCGAATAGAAGAGATCGGCGTCGAGCACGATCTGTCCGTCCGTAATCGAAATGACGTTGGTCGGAATGTAGGCCGAGACGTCGCCCGCCTGCGTCTCGATCACCGGCAATGCCGTCAGCGAACCACCGCCGAACTCGTCGCTCATCTTGGCCGCACGCTCCAACAGGCGTGAATGTAGATAGAAAACGTCGCCGGGATAAGCCTCGCGGCCCGGCGGCCGGCGCAGCAGCAACGAAAGTTGGCGGTAGGCCTGCGCATGCTTGGTCAAATCGTCGTACACCAGCAGCGCATGGCGGCCGGTATCGCGGAAATACTCGCCGATGGTGCATCCTGAATAGGGCGCAATGAACTGCAGCGGCGCCGCCTCCGAGGCGGTCGCGGCGACCACCGTGGTATACTCCATAGCGCCAAAGCGATTGAGCTTCTCGACCACCTGCGCGACAGTCGAGCGCTTCTGCCCAATCGCGACGTAGATGCACTGCACGTCATGGCCGCGCTGGTTGATGATGGTATCGATCGCGAGCGCGGTCTTGCCGGTCTGGCGGTCGCCGATGATCAACTCGCGCTGGCCACGGCCAATCTGCAGCATCGAATCGATCGCCTTGATGCCGGTCTGCATCGGCTCCTTGACTGGCTGGCGCTTGATGATACCGGGCGCCTTGATCTCGATACGGCGCACCTCGGACGACTTGATCGGTCCGTTGCCGTCGATCGGCTGGCCAAGCGCGTTGACCACGCGGCCAAGCATCGCCTCACCCGCTGGGACCTCGGCGATACGGCCGGTGCGCTTGACTTCGTCGCCCTCGCCGATTTCCTGGGGGTCGCCGAACAGCGCCGCGCCGACGTTGTCCTCTTCGAGATTGAGTACCATGCCGAAGATGCCGTGGGGAAATTCGAGTA
The DNA here is from genome assembly GCA_050736495.1 of Binataceae bacterium (SeqCode). Classification (GTDB taxonomy): domain Bacteria; phylum Desulfobacterota; class Binatia; order Binatales; family Binataceae; genus JBOHWJ01. The sequence continues at coordinate 991 of JBOHWJ010000414.1, forward strand.
ATTCGCCGGCCGCCACATTCTGCAAGCCGTAGATACGCGCGATACCGTCACCGCATGAAAGCACGCGGCCGGTTTCGCGCACCGCAATACTACCCTCGAAACCCTTAATCTCGTCGCGTAGAATATCGCTTATTTCAGATGGTCTGATGTCCGCCATAGAAGTCTTGGTGCGCGCGCTACCTGCTTAGCCGGCTCTCGGCCTCAGCGAGCCGCGTCGCGAGGCTCCCGTCGTAGATTTTACCTTCCAATTCGACTACGACGCCACCGAGTAGCGCGCTGTCGACCTTTACCGTTGGAATAATCGTCTTTTGCGCGATCGCTGCCAGCGCCGCCGCCATTCGGCGGACATCGTCGTCCGCCGGCTGGCGCGCGAAGATTATCGTCGCCCGTGCCCGTCCCAATAGATCATCGAGTTGCCGCTGGTACGATTCCGACACCGCTCCGATATCGGCGACGCGCCCATGACGCGCCAACACGACCGCGAAGGAGCGCAGCGGAAAGCTCAAGCCCAGCCGCTCCGCAATTTTCGCTAGCGCTTCCATCCGCGCCGCATGCGTTATCTCGGGCGAAGCCAGCCGTATCGCGATTTCCGGCGCCTCGACAATGCGCGCGAGCCGCTCCAGTTCCGCCCCCCAAGCCTCGAGCTGCGCGTGGTCGCTGGCCAATCCAAGCAGCGCCAACGCGTAACGTTTGGCCACCTTGGAACTTCTCACCGCCGCGCCTCGTCCCGCAGTTTTTCCATGAAGCCGTCCAGCAGGCGATCCTGGTCGGCGACCTCGAAGTTGCGCGTCACCATCTCGCGCGCGATACGGCTGGCGGCCCGCGCCAGCGTTTCGCGCAAGCGCCGCTGCGCACCTTCACGCAGCGCCGTCGTCGTGACGGCGGTGTCGCGCTTGATACGAGCGACGGTCTCCTGCGCGAGGTCATAGGTACGCCCCACCTGATATATGGTCTCGTCGGCCATATCGGAAGAGATTTGCGCCTTTTCGGACTCGAGCTTGGCGGCGCGTTCGGCGGCGCGATTGGCCAGTTCCTGGGCGTTCGTTAAGTTCCTATGCGCACGATCGAGGCTTTCGCGGATGCTGGCGGCGCGGTTCTTGAAGAATCGGCTGACCAGCGGTCCCGCGTACTTCACGAGGATCCAGATGAAGATGGCAAAGTTGATTATATAGAAGACGAGCTGGAGCCATGACCCGGCGCCCTCCGCGCCTTCGGCGCAAAACGCAAGCGTGGGGTAAAGCGCCACGCCCACAGCCGTCGCGATAGCAATTCGTAATTTCATCAATTCATCTGGTTGTTACGGCCTACATTTCCGCTGGCTGCAAGGGAACGGCCCAATACCTGTCCCGCCAGCTCTGTCGCAAGGCTCTCCGCGAGCGCGTGCAACTGACGCTCCGCCGCCTCGAACTCACGCTCAATCCTGACCCTCATCTCTTCCAATGCGGCCCGGGCCTCGGTCCGCGCTTCCTCGATCACATGCGCGGCTTCCGCATCGGCCCGGCGCCGTTCAGCCTCGCGCCGCGACAGCGCCTCGCGCCGGACGGCGGCTAACTGGCGCTCGCGCTCTTCAACGGCCGCTTTTTCTTCTTCAAGCAGACGCTCGGTGCGTTCGCTCAAGTCCTTGAAGCGATGCTCTCGCTCGCCAAGTAACTTAAGGAACGGACGAAAAAAAAGCCAGCCGAATATAAACCAGAAAACCAGGAAGGACACAATCAGGGCAAAGAATATGCCCCAATCCGGCGGTATGTGCATATTACGACATTATCTCCCCCGTGGGATGATGAATAACGAGCAAAAATCTGCGGTTTTGGCTGGGAACTTCGAGCCGCTAGCGAATCAGGCCTGCTTCTGGCCGCCGGCCTGTGCCAGACGTTCCTCTTTAGGAAACACCGTGACCTTGCGATCGTCACGTGTGGCCTCGGGCTGCATCGAGCAATGGCCCTCGAAAAGCGCTCCTTCGTGCACTACCAGAACGGGCGATGTCAGGTTGCCCAGAACCCGCGCCGACGGGCGGATTTCGATGCGTTGCGCGGCCGTGATATCGCCACTTACCTTGCCGGCAACAGTGATCGACGCCGCCTTGATCTGCGCGGTCACCACCGCGCTCTCGCCGATCGTGAGGCTATCCTTGGCGACAATCTCACCATCGACCTGGCCATCGATACGGGTGGGGCCGTCGAACGAAAGCTTGCCGCTGATCTTGGTGCCACTATCGAGGTAGGCACGCATCTCCCCATGCAGCGACTGCGCGGGACGGGCCTGCGCCGCAGCGGGCCGTTCAGGAGCTGGTGGAGGCGGAACCGGTGCGGCGACTACTGGTTGTACCGCTTGTACCGCCGGCTGCAACTGGGGTTTCGCAGTCTGATCGATCCGGGCATTCTTATCCGGTTCTTTATTGAAAAGCGCCATCTCTGACAGCTCCTGGCTGGCGTTAACAAATTGGTGGGGGACAGCCGCTCCCCCATCGGCATCAACTTCAGGCTTCGCTATTAGCCCATACAATAGGTGGAGTCAAATTTTAGGCCGTCGCGCAAGGCGAATCCGGAAAGAAACGTCCACAGCCGGCCATCCGACCACGCCCCGCTTGTCGACGAAACTTCCTCTCCACGACATGACACTCAATGTTTAAACCTCTATTCATGGAAAAAGTGTATTGCAACCGTATTTTTGCGCGACGGTTGTGTCTGGCCGACACGGGCTATCAAAGCCCGCCGTGGCTAAAAGACTACCCGGGCCCCATCCGCAAGCAACGTCGCGCATCCGCGGCCGCGCACCGCGCTTGACAGGCGTTAGCCGTCGGATAACGGTTGAGGGCGAGCGTAGTATTCCGCATCGAAGGTGGTATCCCAAATGGCCATAATTCCCGATAAATATCTCGACCTGCTCAACCAGAAAAAAGCATTCGCAAGCCTCGCCACCGTCATGAAGGACGGCTCACCGCAGGTTACGCCGATTTGGTTCGATTACACGAACAGCAAAATTCGCCTCAACACCGCGCGCGGCCGCATCAAGGAACGTAACATGCGCACCGGCGTGAACGTCGCGCTCGCGATCGTGGATCCCGATAATCCGTATCGTTACATCCAGGTCCGCGGCAAAATCGTAAGCGCGACCGAGAACGGCGCCGACGCCCATATCGACTCGCTGGCCAAGAAATATTTGGGGCAGGACAAATATCCCTTCCGCAGGCCCGGCGAAGTGCGCGTGATGTACGAGGT
>JBOHWJ010000415.1:0-2504 GCA_050736495.1 Binataceae bacterium (SeqCode)
GGCAGGATGATGGCGTTGGCAACCAGGTAGCTCGTCAATATCCACGTGCTTTCGTCGTAGCTGGTGCCGAGGCCGCCGGCGATGTACGGCAAGGAGACATTTGAGATGCTGGTGTCGAGCAACTCCATAAACGTTGCCATCGTCACCGTGAGCGCGATCGCCCACAGATGGTGCGCCGTGGCCGTTGAAGGAGGTTGGGCCGGCGCGGATGCGGCTAATGCAGCCATATCGTGGGCTCCACTGACATGCCGGGATGCAATAGATGATCAGGATCTTGCCCGGGCTCAAACAGGATTCTCACGGGCAGCCGCTGTACCACCTTCACGTAATTGCCGGTCGCGTTCTCAGGCGGTAGAAGGCTGAAACGATCGCCGCTCGCGCCGGGCATATTCTTCACGTAGCCCTGATAATCCCGGCCGAAGGTATCGATGTGAATGGTGACCTTCTCGCCGCGGCGCATGCGGGCGAGTTGCGTTTCTTTAAAGTCCGCGGTCACCCAGATGTCGTCGGTCTCGGTGACAAACATAAGGGTTTGCCCCGGTTGAATTCGCGAACCGAGCTGAACGGCGCGCTTGCCGACAATACCGTTAGCGGGCGCGAAAACCTTTGTGTAGCTCAGGTTGAGCAGCGCCTGATCCAGGGCCGCTTTCGCGGCGTCAGTATCCGCTTCGCGTGCGGCAATCGTCTTGAGTGCCGAGCCGGCCGCTTCGCGAGCGGAATCGACTTTGGCCGCATCAACTCTCGCAATCGCTGTATATTGATCGTATTGTTCCTGCGCGACCACTTGCTTATCGAGCAGGATGGCGTAACGCCGCGCATCCCGCTGCGCCTCGAAATTTGCCGCTTCACCCTCGCGAACATTCGCGAGCGCGGCAGCGTAATCCTGCTTCGCGGAAGCGACCTGAGCGCGCGCCAATTCCAGCCGCGCCCTGGCTTGCTCGACCGCGACCTCGTAATCGCGGGGGTCGATGTCGACCAGCAGCTCGCCCTTCTTCACGCGCTCGTCGTCCTCCACATGAACGCGAATAACAGTGCCGTCGATGCGGGAACTGAGAGGGTCGATATGCCCGTCAATCTGTGCGTCGTCGGTGGATTCATACGATTGCAGGTAGTTCCAGGCGAACGGTGCGACCGCGCCCATCGCCAAAACCAACGACGCTACTAGTAGAATTCTCCCGGTTATTCGCTTGCGCCAGAAGCCATCGCCGGACGCGCCGCGCTCTCGCTCAGACCCGCCTATGGGAGCGCCGCCCGGAAGGCGGCCGGTTGTGGCATCCGGCTTGAGGGCCTCAAGTAAACCACTCGAACCCGAGCGCAATGGAAGGGCGTCGACCTCCGACTCGGAATCGGACTGCATACCGCTTGAGCCGATTCGCGAATCGCCATCGCTTTGGCCATTTGCCAAGTACTGTTCGCCACTATCTTCAATAGCAGTGTTCATGCCTCACCGACTGATGCGTGTATATACAAGAACGCCGCCACAACAGCCCAGGTGCGAAGCTTCCGGAGAGCGGACTTCAGCGCGGTAACACCCTCCGCGCCCAACCGGCGGCCGATTTCTTTGTGAGCTCGATACCAAGCTGGGTAGCACTTGCAAATCAGCGCCAGGCTCTTCTCGGTTGCCGTAATCAAGTGGCTACGGCTTGCACCCGCGGCGGCCTCGATGTAGACATTATGATTACGATCACAATGTCAGCTATTAGTGACGCGCGTCATTACACGTGTCAAGTGGCGACGGAAAAAGGAGCGATGGATGCGGGTTTCGAAGGAACAGGCTGCGCACAATCGGCAAGAGATACTCACCGCGGCCGCGCGCTTATTCCGCGAACGCGGCATCAGCGGCACCGGCGTTGACGCAATCACCGCGGACGCCGGTTTGACTCACGGGGCTGTTTACAGCCAGTTCGGATCGAAGGAGGCTATCGTGGCCGAAGCGATCCGCGGCGCGCTAATGGAATCAGGGCACCTGTGGAGGCATCTGCTGGAGCGCAAGGGACGCAAGAAGGCTTTTCCCGCCATCGTGGCAACGTACCTGTCGCGGGATCATCGCGACTCGGCTGGCAAGGGCTGCGTCGTAGCGGCCCTTGGCAGTGAGATCGGCAGACAACCCGATCGCGTTCGCGATGCCTTTACCGGGGAGCTGAAAGACACTCTGAAACTCCTGGCAGAGCTAATGCCGGAGGGCCACCCTTCGCGCCGCTACGACGACGCGATTTCCGCGTTTGTTGCCATGCTCGGCGCCTTGATTCTTGCGCGTGCGGTCAGCGACGACGACCTCTCTGACCGTATCCTCAGGATCACTGGCAAACGAACTATCGATGGTTCCCGCCGCAGCCGGGACGCTCATGGTTCGTAAAGCCACGCTTATACTGCCCGGCGTTAATGAACAACTTGTCAACATCACCGTGGCTCCACGGGTATTAATGACGGTCGTCATGTGTGATATTTTCATGAAGTACGCCATCAAAAAGGTTAGGAGATCCCGGTTCAGCGGAGCTAGAGGC